>CAZGNH010000220.1:0-1694 GCA_964527025.1 uncultured Chthoniobacterales bacterium
TCACCAGCATGGCAACGGGACAACACGCAAAAATGAGGCGGCAGTCGCTGGCGCCCACAGGGGCCGATACCTGCGCGCGATGCGGCCGTGCAGGCCGGCAACCCACACGCACTCGAAGAGGCCATCGGGACCCTCCTCGCATCGGTCGGGCGCCGGGAAGCCATGGCCACTGCGGCGCGGGCCTGCCTCGATGTGCACCGCGGTGCCCTCGCGCGGACCCTCGATGTGATCGGCTCGATCCAATGAAACGGACCGCGCGCGCCACCCATCTCCTGCAACGCCTGCCGCGGATGTATCCCGACGCGCACTGCGAACTGCATTTTACCACGCCGCTTGAGTTGTTGGTTGCGACGATCCTCTCGGCACAATGCACCGATGTGCGCGTCAACAGCGTGACTGGTCCCCTCTTCGCCCGCTGCCGCACGGCCGCCGGCTTCGCGTCGATCCCCGCCGCCGAACTGGAAGTCCTCATCCGCCCGACCGGATTTTTCCGCAACAAGGCGCGCAATCTGCGCGCCCTTGGGAAGGTGCTTGTTGAGAGGCACGGGGGCCGGGTTCCCAGCCGGATGGAGGATCTCGAGGACCTGCCCGGGGTCGGACGCAAGACCGCCAATGTCGTCCTTGGAAATGCCTTCGGCCTGAATGAAGGGGTCGTCGTGGATACGCACGTGGGACGCCTTGCGCGCCGCCTCGGCCTCACCCGCCACACCGATCCGGTGAAGGTCGAAAAAGACCTCGCCGGGTTGTTTCCCGCGCGCCACTGGACGGATCTGAGCCACTGGCTCATCCGGCACGGAAGGACCACATGCCGCGCACGCAATCCGGATTGTCCCGGCTGCCAACTGCGCGACATCTGCCCCTCGGCCGGCAGGGCGGCGGCGGGCGGCCTCAGCGCGAAGAAGAAGCTCCCGCCCGCATGATGTCGGCCCAGATGGGCAGGGCGAGAGTCGCCCCAGATCCGCCCGGAATGACCGGTTTCGGCTGGTCGAACCCAACCCACACACCGCAGGTCAGACGGTCGTTGAACCCCACAAACCACGCGTCACGGCAGTCGTTGCTCGTGCCCGTTTTTCCGGCGCAGCCGCGCGGCGCGCCAAGGCGGGCCGCGGCCGAGCCGGTTCCGCGCCGGATGACTTCGCGGAGCAGGCCCGCCGTCGTGCGGGCGGCTCCGGGGTCAAGGACCGGGATGCGCCCTTTGGTGGCCTTGAAGAGGAGATTCCCGCGGGAATCCTCGACCCGCTCGATGAGGTGGGGTTGGAGCTTGATTCCCCTGTTTGGGAAGACCGTGAAGGCAGCGGTGAGGTCTTTCAAGTTGGCTTCGAATCCGCCGAGGCAAAGGGCCGGGGAGCGGGGCGGGTCGGGGGCGATGCCCGCGAGTTTGACCGTTTCGGCCACCCGTTCGAGGCCCGCGCGCATGCCGGCTCGCACGGTGAGGGTGTTGCGCGAGAGGACCAACCCGTCTCCGGCGGGCATGTCGCCGCGGAACGTGCCGTCGTGGTTCGAGGGATTGTAGTCCGAAAACCCGGCGGGGAGTTCGGCCGGGGTCAGGCGGTTGTCACTGAGCGTTTCGCGCGGGTCGAGACCGCCTTCGAAGGCCCTGGCATAGACGAAGGGTTTGACGACCGATCCGACCTGCCGCTTGGAGAGCATGGCGCGGTTATAGCGGCTCCCGCGCCGGGCGCGGCCTCCCCCGA
>CAZGNH010000221.1:0-4269 GCA_964527025.1 uncultured Chthoniobacterales bacterium
TATCACGGCGGTGCCGGTGGCGGGTATCATTGCCGAGGGCTTGAATCTCCTGGTTCCGTTCGGGCGGCTCTGTCTCTTTGCCGGTCTGCCCAAAGACAAGCCCGATGCCATTTTCAACGCCAACACGGTGCACTACAAAAACCTCGTGGTCACCGGAACCACGGGTGGCAGCAACCGGGATTACCGCAAAGCCCTCGACTTGATTGCCAGCGGCCGGGTTGATGTGCGGCAAATTCTTTCCCACCGCTTCGACTTTTCCCAACTGGACCGGGCCTATGAAGTGGCGGTGGCAGCCACGGGCATGAAGGTGGTAATTCAACCTTCCTGAGCATTATGGCGGACTTTCTCATCGGTGTGGATATCGGGACGCAGGGCACCAAGGCGGCCCTCTTCTCAAGCGACGGGCAATGTCTGGCCTCCGCCTTTGAGCCCTCCAGGCTGATTCGCAAGGGTCCGGGACGGGTGGAGGAAGATGCCGGCCGACAGGCGGAGAGTGTTGACCGCACCATTCGCGCATGCCTGAGAAAATCCAAGGTCGACCGGCGCACGGTGCGTGGAGTGGCTATCGCCGGACAGATGGCGGGTGTGATCGGGGTGGATAAAAACGGGCAGGCCATAACACCTTATGATTCCTGGTTGGATACCGCCTGTGCCCCGCAGATCAAGCACATGCGGGCAGTGGCCGGCGATGAGATCATCCGCAAAACCGGAGGTCCGGTGAGCTTCAATCACGGGCCGAAGATCCTTTGGTGGAAGAAAAACCATCCGGCCATATACCGTTCGATTCGTGCGTTTGTGCAGCCGGGAGCCTATGCGGCGATGCGGCTTTGCGGCAACAGCCCGGCTTTTATCGACGGGACTTATTTGCACTTCAGTGGCTTTGCGGACAACCGCCGCAACCGCTGGGATGCCGGTCTCTGC
Source organism: uncultured Chthoniobacterales bacterium (assembly GCA_964527025.1). GTDB lineage: Bacteria > Verrucomicrobiota > Verrucomicrobiia > Chthoniobacterales > Terrimicrobiaceae > CAZGNH01. Next base: position 922 of record CAZGNH010000221.1, read on the forward strand.
GCTGCCTTCGGGGTGGACGAGGCCAAGCTGCCCCGGATTGCAGCCTCGCGCGAGGTGATTGGAGAGGTCGCCAGCGGTTCGCCTTCGGGTTTGGCGGCTGGCACGCCGGTGATCGCCGGGTGCGGTGACACCGCGGCCAGTTTTCTGGCTTGCGGCGCGGCGCGGCCCAATATCTGCGTGGATGTGGCCGGCACAGCCTCGGTTTTTGCCGCCACCACGGCCAAGTTTCTTCCGGATGTTCGGTCCGGGACACTTTCCTGCGGGCAGTCCGCCGTCCCGGGTCTCTGGCACCCCTACGCTTACATCAACGGGGGCGGCATGAATCTGGAATGGTTCAAGGATTCGATAGCCAAAACCTCCTTTTCCGACCTGAATGCGATGGCGGAGAAACTGGTGCCGGCGGTGACCGACCCTTTTTTCATTCCGCACCTTGCGGGGCGGGTTTCGCCGGCCTGGCCCGAGCTGCGGGGTTCCTGGGCCGGACTTGCCTGGGAGCACGGGCCGGCCCATCTCTATCGTGCCATGCTGGAAGGGGTGGCATTGGAGTATGCCCTCTACCGCGATGTGCTGCGCCAGCGCGACAGCGGCTTCACGATGGATGAAATGCGCATCACCGGCGGGGGAGAGCGCAGCATGCTCTGGAACCAAATCAAGGCTTCCGCGCTGGGTTGCCGGGTGGTGCAAATGTCCCGGCCGGAAGGCGGTCCGATGGGGTGCGCCTTGTTGGCCGGTTTTGGGGTGGGTCTTTTCAAAGATCTTGCCCGGATTTCTCAAAAGTGGGTCGGCCGGGGTGCCGTGACCAAACCGCTGCAGCGACAATTCACCCACTACTCGGCGCGCCTGAAACGCTACCGGCGCCTGCTCGATCTTCTCAACCAATGGAGCGAATTATGAAATACCAACCAGCACTCAAACCGACATTTTATTTTATCGGGGTCACCACCGGGAAGTCCTCGATTATGCGCGTCTTCCCCGCCTGGGCCAAGCACCTTGGTCTGGGCGATGTGGAAATCAAGGGGATTGATCTCAAGGTCCACGACGACCCGGAAAACTACCGGGAAGCGGTTGGCTTTATCAAAAATGACCCGCATTCTCTCGGAGCCTTGGTGACGACGCATAAGCTCGACTTGCTCAAGGCCAGCCGCGACCTTTTTGATGAACTCGATCCCTACGCTTTGTTGACGGGTGAGACCAGCTGCCTTTCCAAACGCGACGGAAAACTGATCGGGCACGCCAAAGACCCGATTACGGCCGGCTGCTCGCTGGAGGACTTCATTCCGGCCAATCACTGGGAGAAAACCGGAGCAGAGGCTTTGGTGCTCGGTGCCGGAGGCTCGAGCGTGGCCCTGACCTGCTACATGCTCGAAGAATGGCACGGCGCCAACAAACCTTCACGAATCCTTGTGACCAACCGTAGTGAGCCGCGGCTTCACGAGATGGAGGAAATCCATCGGAAAGTCGGCGCTTCCATCCCGATCGAATACCATCATTTTTCCGACCCGGAAAAGGCATCGGCATTGATGGCGGGACTCAAGCCGGGATCGCTGGTGGTCAATGCCACCGGCTTGGGCAAAGACGCTCCCGGTTCACCGATTACCGACGAGGCCGTGTTTCCTCAGGACGGCTTCGCCTGGGAATTCAACTACCGGGGCGAGCTGGTCTTTTTGGACCAGGCCAATGCGCAGAAGGAGAGCCGTAATCTATGGGTTGAGGATGGCTGGATTTACTTCATCCACGGCTGGACCCGCGTTATCGCCGAAGTTTTCGATATCGACATTCCCTCGCATGGCTCCGGGTTCGACCGGATCGCCGAAATTGCCAGGGAAGTCCGCTAATCTCTCATCCCACCCGCTAAATTACCATGCAAAACAACCAATCCACCTTGATCAATCCCTTCACGGTCGAGATCGACTTCGCCCAATTGGTGATGTCCGAACCCGACATCCACAACCAGCGCCCCGCTTCGGCGATGCGTGGCTACTACAAGGACGGTGCCGCCCTCGAGCGTCTCATTGCGGATGGTGATAATCCGTTGCACTACGAGACCTTTGAAAAGCAGGTGCCCGAGGAGTATGGCCACCTGCTCTTCTGCATCAGTAAAATCCAGCCCGGCTTGGTGGGGGAGGAGTGTTTCATGACCAAGGGACACTATCACACCAGAATCAATACCGGTGAAATCTACTTCTGCCTCGGGGGGGAGGGATTCATGGTGATGAAGACACCCGAAGGCCTTTCCAATAACCAGAAGATGGTCAAAGGGTCGCTCGTTTATGTGCCGCCTTACTGGGCTCACCGGTCGGTCAACTCGGGACCGGAACCCCTTGCCATGCTGGCTGTCTGGCCGGCAGATGCCGGACACAATTACGGCGACATCGAGAAGGAGGGGTTTCCACAACGAATCTTCCGGCGCGGCGGCAACATTGTCATTGAGTAAAACGATGCCCGGCAAAATACTCATTACCCCCCGTTCTGTAACCCGCGACGGCCACCCTTCGTTGGGCAGGCTGGAGGAGGCCGGATTTGAGCTGGTGTTCTCGCGGCCGGGGACGATGCCTTCGGAGGAGGAGCTGATGGAGCTGGTTCCGGGTTGTGTCGGCTGGCTGGCCGGAGTGGAAACGATCTCCGCCCGGGTGTTGGTGGCAGCCTCCGAACTGCGGGTCATCAGCCGCAACGGCACGGGTGCCGATGCGATCGACCATGCCGCCGCCGGGCGGCTTGGCATCCAGGTGCTCCGGGCGCAGGGAGCGAACGCCCGTGGCGTCGCGGAGTTGGCCATGGCCCTGATCTTTGCCCTTGCCCGCTCCATTCCCGCCACCGATCGCCTGCTCAAGGACGGGCGGTGGGAGCGACTGGCCGCCTTTGAGTTGGAGGGCAAAACCCTCGGGTTGATCGGCTGCGGCAAGATTGGCCGGCTGGTCACCGGATTTGCCCTCGCCATGGGGATGAGGGTGCTTGCCCACGATCCCTTCCCCAACTGGGAGAACGCGCCCTCCGGCTTCAAGTATGTCGAGTTGGCGGAGGTTTACCGCCGGGCCGATGTAATCAGCCTCCATTGCCCGCCTCCGTCTGACCGCGCTTTACTGGATGCAGAGGGGCTCGCGGCTCTGAAAAAGGGCGTATTGCTCATCAACACCGCCCGTTCGGGTTTGATCGATACGCAAGCGCTGCTGGCCGCTTTGTCATCCGGTCAGGTCGGCGGTTTGGCGCTGGATGTGTTTGACCAGGAGCCGCCGGAGGATCGGCGGCTGCTGGAGCACCCGCGGGTCATTGCGACTCCGCATATCGGCGGGGTGTTCCCCCCCGGCAGTTGCCCCGGGGCGAGGGCGGCCGCGGGCGACCCCCCCGGGG
>CAZGNH010000222.1:0-2303 GCA_964527025.1 uncultured Chthoniobacterales bacterium
CGCCTGCTCCCCGAGACGGAAAATCGAAACATCGTAGTGGAATTGGCTGAACCAAACGCCCGTTGCAATGACCCCCAGCAACCCAAGAAGCAACCAACCAACCACACCCTCCCGACCAACCGCCACAGCCGCCCTCATGGCCGGACAACCCGCATGCCCCCCGGTCTCCCACATTTTACGTTCTCCACTTCGATACACCCTACCCCAATCCGGGCTTCAGGGCAATTCTTCTGGGCAGAAGGGGCGGCAATGTGCATTGCTGCGGCATGCCAACACACCCGCCCGCTCCCGCCCGCCTGTTCCTGCCCATCCTCTCCGTGGACCGGCTCCTTGACAAGGATTCCTCGCCGATTGCATTGCCGGGCCTTCACCCGGACGTGGCGCAGAGTTTGATCCGGCTTGCCGACGATCACCCGCCCCGGCGCGGATACGAAATTGTCCTTCAAGTCCCCGCCGGCGACATGCCGCGTCTCGAGGAAGTGCGCAAAGGCCTCCAAAATTGGTCCCTCGGGCAGGCCCACCAAGTGCGGCAGGAAGTGCGCGCAAAATTGAGCAAGGGATCGAAGGCCTTCTTTGTCGCAATCGTTGTCGTCGCGGCTTTGTTTGTTTTGATCGAATGGCTGCAGGCCTTTGGGACCGGACGGTTGTCCCGTCTTTTTGGCGAAAGCCTCGTGATTATTGCATGGGTGTCCCTCTGGGTGCCGGTCGAAACCCTGCTGGTCGAACCGATTGCCCTCCGCCGCCGCCGCATCCTCTTCGAAGCCCTCGCCAATGCCTCCGTCAAATTTGAATGCCGCCCGTGACACTCAGTGCCGCAAGGCGTGTTTTGGATGCTGTCCCTACAGGGCAGACACGTCTTTCACCAAGACCCAGGGCGGCGCTGCGCTTGCCCTGGGCTGTTGGATAGAACCCCGTTCGGGGTTCACGTTTGGCGCCATTCGTGCTTCGGGTAGCGGCGTTGGAGGGCGGTTCGCAGCTTCGGGTATTGGGTTGTCCAGAAGGAGGGCAGGTCGCGGGTCCCCTGCACGGGCCGGTGGTTGGGAGCAAGGATTTCGACCGTGAGGACAACGCGTCCGGCGGCGATCACAGGGCATTTTTCCATGCCGTAGAGGTCCTGGATGCGCGCCGAGAGTGTCGGGTCACCCGACTCGGGGTAGGTGATTTTTGCGCGGCGTCCCGAGGGGAGGGGAATGCGTTCGGGAGCCATCGAGTCGAGTTGATCGAGCTGCCTTGCCGTGAGCCACTGGCGCAGGGCCGGCAGAACCGGGCGGTCTTTGATTTCGCGGTAGCACGTGCATCCATCGCAAAGTTCGGCGATGAGAAGAGTGCGTTCTTCGGGGCCGATCGGGCGGATTCCGGACTCCGGCATGGCAGCGGCAAGGAAGTTGACACGGCGCACAAATTGTGTTGCCTCGTCGGTCCACCCGTTGAGGCGCAGGTCGCCCGACGCGACAGCGGAGGCAAGGCATGCGGAGGCGGACGGGGAGGGAGGGGCGTCCCGGTCGCGGGACTCGAGCACGAGATCCCGGAACCTCTTGCAGCGGCGCAGCACGACGCGGTTCTGCGGGCGGTCGAAGACGCAGGAGGATCCTTCCGAAAAGTCGCCGGGAAACATCTCGCGCAACCACGCCTCCTGGATTTCCGTGGCCATTGAGAGGAGGACGCGCACTTCGCCGGTGCGGCCTTCAATTTCGTTGATTTCTGCGGCGACGAAGAGGGAGCTGTTGCGGGCGGCGCTGTTGCGGGCGAGTTCTCCCCGGCGTCCGTGTACGATGTCGCACTGGAGGGTTCCCCCGTCCCGCCGCCGTGCCACCTGGTCGGCAAACCCCGCGAGGATGCAGCGGGCGATGTTTTCGTCGGAGGGGGGCGGAGCATCGGTGCCCGGGTCGCCGGCAATACCCAGAAACTGGGCGAACAGGCGGTCCACCTGCCGGGCCGCCTCGGCATGGATGGCCAGGTGGCGGCAGTCCGCCGTGCGAAAGTCCCTGCTGCGCGCCCATGCATACGCGCGCATGTGGAGGAAAAAGTCCGATGTGCCGGGGCCGAACATATCGATGCGCTCCTCTTCGATCCGGCGCTCGGCGCGCATCAGAATCGGGCGGGATTGGGTGAGGGCCGCAAGGAGCGCTGCCGCGCGGAGGCACCCGAGCTCTCCGGCGGCCAGAAACATGCGGGCGTAGCGCGGGTGGACGGGATAACGGAGCATGCGGAGTCCGAGATCGGTGATGGCGCCGTCGGGACCCAGCGCCCCGAGGTCGGCCAGAAGCTGCTCCGCTCGCCCGAGGGCCTTTCTGGACGGCGGG
>CAZGNH010000223.1:0-6035 GCA_964527025.1 uncultured Chthoniobacterales bacterium
TTTATTGTGCTCGCGGAAAGCCCGGCATATTTAGCCAGCCATCGCTCACAATCCGGTTTGCAAATCTTTGCGAGCTGGCGGGGCGAGTCACTCGGCCAATCTTTAAGCAAGCAGGCCATCGCGTGTCGAATATTGTAGAGCGTGCTCTTGGCACCGCTGACTGTCTCCAAGAATTTTTCTGCCTGGCTTTCCAGCGTCCGCCGTGTGAGCGTGGGGTCAATGTGCTCCAGATCCCGTTTGAATTCGGCGAGTTTTCGCCGGGCATGGGGCAGATCAGTTGTTTCCAAGGATCTGCGAATTTGTTTGCCGTGGTGCTTGATCAGTGCATAGTAGGGACCGTTCCTATAGCGATACAGTGAAGGCCCAACTTTTTTCCAAACTGATTTTTGACTGCTGGTTTTTCGAGACTGATTCATGTCTCAACAATACCGGGTTACAAAAACAGGTTACAAGAAGAAAAAACGGGCTTCTCAAAAATTGCATAAGTAATTCATTGCGAGTAGTTTCGGGGCGTAGCTTAGCTTGGTAGAGCGCGTGGTTTGGGACCACGAGGTCGCAGGTTCGAATCCTGTCGCCCCGCCCACCCCCCCGCCGGCACAACCGCCCGCCCGCAACGCTTCCACTTGACATCAAAGGGCGTTTATATTCAATGAGGTTAACTAAATGAGGAGGACCGGAACATGACGCTCAGGAAGATCGCGTGGGTTGTCGGGGGGCTGGTGGTGGTGCTCGGGGCGGTGCTTGGCTTGAAGGCTGCGCAGATTCTGAGTTTGATCGGGTTTGCGGGGGAGATGGAGGCGGCGGGGTATCCGCCGGTGCCGGTCGCGACGCGGGCCGCGGAGAGGGCGGAATGGGAGGAAACCCTGCGTTTTACGGGATCGCTCAAGCCCGTGCAGGGGGTGACGCTGACTGCGGAGGTGCCCGGGACGGTGAGTGCAATCCACGTGGAGAACGGGGCGCGGGTTGCGGAGGGGCAGCCGCTCATTGATTTGGACGCGCGGGAGGAGAAGGCGGAGCTCGAGTCGGCGCGTGCGCGCCTGCGTCTGGCGGCCTTGAATCTGGACCGGACGCGCGGGCTGCTCGAGAAGCGGATTCTTGCGCAGTCCGAGTTCGACGCGGCGCAGGCGACGTATGACGAGGCGGCGGCGACTGTCGAGAATTTGCTGGCGATGATCGCGAAGAAATCCATTGTGGCGCCCTTTGCGGGGCAGGCCGGCATCCGGCTGGTGAATCTCGGGCAGACGGTGGCGCCGGGCGACCGGCTGCTTCCCCTGCATTCGAGCGATCCGATTTTTGTGGAGTTTGCCGTTCCACAGACACGGCTGGGGCGGATTGCCGTCGGCAACACTCTGCGCGTGACCAGCGACGGGTTGGACGAACCGGTCACGGGCGGGGTGACGGTGATCAATCCGATGGTGGACGAGGCGAGCCGCACGGCGCGCGTGCAGGGAGTGCTGCAAAACACCGACGGCGCACTGCGTCCGGGTCAGTTCGTTGTGGTGGATGTGGTGCTTCCGGGCAGGCGGGAAGTGGTGGCGATTCCCTCCTCGGCGGTGGTTGCGGCCTCGTACGGGGACTCGGTCTTTGTGGTTGAAGAGCAGGAGGGGAAAATGGTCGCGCGCCAGCAATTTGTGCGCACGGGCGGGCAGCGCGGGGATTTTGTGGCCATCGAGAAGGGACTCGATCCCGGGGACCGCGTGGTGAGCGCCGGGGCCTTCAAGCTCAGCAACGGCGCCGTCGTGGCACCCAACGACGCCATGCAGCCCGAACCTTCGCTCAATCCGGCACCCGAAACCCAGTAGCCACCCCCGCGCGCCCGCGGAAAATTTTCTCCATGGCCTTCACCGACATTTTCATCCGCCGCCCCGTTCTGGCTTTCGTGGTCAGCTTCCTGATCGTGATCGCGGGTCTGCAGGCGGTCTTCTCACTCAGCGTGCGCCAGTATCCGCGCCTCGAGCGCGCGACCATCACGATCAGCACCGTCTATGTCGGAGCCGACGCGGAGCTTGTCCGCGGCTTCATCACAACGCCCATCGAGCGGGTCGTCTCCGCCGCCGACGGCATCGACTACATCGAATCCAAAAGCAGCCAGGGGCTTTCGCTCATCAATGTGATCCTGCGGCTCAACTACGACCCGGTGAAAGCCCTTGCCGACATCAGTTCGAAGGTGGACCAGGTGCGCAGTGATCTGCCGCCCGAGGCCGAGGTGCCCGTCCTCAACATCGAACCGGCCGACGCACAGATCGCGGCCATGTATTTGAGCTTTTCCTCGGACATCCTCACCCCCAACCAAGTCAACGACTATCTCCTGAGGGTCGTGCAACCGCGCCTCTCGTCGGTGCCCGGCGTGCAACGCGCGGACATCCTCGGCGGTCAAACATACGCGCTGCGCATCTGGCTCGATGCCGAACGGCTCGCCGCACTGAACCTCTCTCCAAGCGACATCCGCACCGCCCTCGATGCCAACAATTTCCTCGCGGCCATCGGCGAGACCAAGGGGCAGCTCATGCGCTACAACCTGACGGCAAACACCGACCTGCGCAGTGTCGAAGAGTTCCGCAACCTTGTGCTCGCCGAACGCGACGGCGCGGTCGTGCGCCTCGGGGATGTCGCCGAAGTCGAACTGGGCAGCGAGAGCTACGAGGCCAAGGTGCGGTTTTCCGGCGAGGACGCCGTCTTCATGGGGGTGTGGGTCATGCCCACCTCCAACAGTCTCGAGGTGATCGGAGCCGTGCGTGCGGCCCTCGGGGAAATCGAAGCGCGCCGCCCGTCGGGACTCGAAATCAATGTCGCCTACGACAGCACCGCCTACATCGAATCGGCCATCGCCGAGGTCCGCCAAACCCTCGTCGAAACCGTTATCATCGTCATCGTTGTCATCTTCCTGTTCCTGGGTTCGGTGCGCGCGGCGGTCATTCCGATGGTGACCATACCGGTGGCCTTGATCGGCTCGGTCTTTTTGATGCAGATTTTCGGGTTCACGATCAATTTGTTGACCCTGCTGGCCATTGTGCTGGCGGTGGGGCTGGTGGTGGACGATTCGATTGTGGTGGTCGAAAACATCGAGCGCCACCTGCGCGGGGGTATGGAGCCGTTCCATGCCGCGCTGCAGGGCGCGCGGGAATTGATCGGTCCGGTCATCGCGATGTCGGTCACGCTGGCGGCGGTGTATCTGCCGATCGGCTTCCAAGGCGGGCTCACCGGTGCGCTCTTCCGCGAGTTTGCATTCACCCTTGCCGGATCGGTCGCCATATCGGGGGTGGTCGCACTGACCCTTTCCCCGATGCTCTCCTCGAAGCTTCTGCGGCGCGGGGACGCGGAAAGCGGCTTCGCGGGCAAAATCTCGCGCGATTTCGACCGCCTGCGCGGCATGTATGGAAAGATGCTTGATGGGACGCTCGAAAACCGACCCCTTGTGTATTTCGTCTGGGTTGTGCTTGCGGCGTCTGCCGTTCTTTTCTATGTGCTTTCGCCTGTTGAGCTGGCACCCAAGGAGGATCAGGGGATTTTGTTCGGGGTTGTCTCACCCCCGCCAAATGCCTCTCTCGAGCAGGTCGTTTATTATACCGAGAAGGCGATGGATGTGTTTGCGTCGGTGCCCGAGATGCAGCAGACCTTTCAGGTGACCGAGCCGGGGTTCGGGTTCGGCGGGATGCTGGTGGTGCCATGGTCCGAACGCAAGCGCACGATTTTCGAGATCGAACCCGGGGTCACGGCCGGCCTCGCCGCCCTCACCGGAGTCGAACACCCCGCCTTCCTCCCCGACCCCCTCCCGTCGGCCGGCACATTTCCGGTCGAATTTGTCATCCTCGGAACTCTGGAGCCCGCCCAACTCCTCGAACTGGCGCAGGAAATCGTCGCCGAAGCCCTCCCAAGCGGACAATTTGCCTTCCTCGAAACCGACGTGAAGATCGACCAGGCCCGCGAGGTCGTCGAGCTTGACCGCGACCGGGTCGCAAGCCTCGGGATGGATCTCCGGAGCATCGGACTGGACCTGGGCACAATGCTCGGCGGCGCCTATGTGAACCGCTTCAACCTCGACGGACGCAGCTACAAGGTGATTCCGCAAATCACGCGCGACCAGCGCCTCTCCCCCGCGCAACTCGACCAAATCCATGTCCGCGGACCCGATGGCGGGCTTCTCCCGCTGAGCGCCATCGCAACCCTCCGGCGGGGCGTCGAACCGCGCAGCCTCAACCGCTTCGACCAGCTCAACGCCGTCAAAATCCAGGGCGTCGCACCCCAATCGCTCAACATGGCGCTGGACACCCTCGAGAAGGCCGCCAAGAAAACCCTTCCCCGCGGGGTGACCTACGGGTTCGGGGGGCAGTCGCGGCAACTCGTGCAGGAATCCGGAAAATTCCTGCCTGCGTTTTCGCTGGCCATCGTGCTCATTTACCTTGTGCTCGCGGCGCAGTTCAATTCGTTCCGCGATCCGTTCATCATTCTTTTGGGGTCGGTGCCGCTGGCGCTGTTCGGCGCGCTGATTTTTACAATGCTGAAAGCCTCAGGACCGCCGGGGTGGCGCTTCGATTTGACCGAGGGGTGGACGACGACACTGAACATCTATTCCCAGGTCGGGCTGGTGACGCTCGTGGGGCTCATCGCCAAACACGGCATCCTGATCGTCGAGCTTGCCAACGTGCGGCGCCGGGCGGGGCTTGACAAGCTGGCTGCCATCCGCGAGGCGGCCCGCCTGCGCCTGCGTCCGGTGCTGATGACGACCGCCTCGACGGTCTTCGGCTACATCATGCTGGTCTTTGCAAGCGGCCCCGGCGGGCAGGCCCGCAACTCCATCGGCCTCGTGCTCATCCTCGGCATGAGCATCGGCACCGTCTTCACCCTTTTTATCCTGCCATCGATCTACATGCTCATCGCACCACGTGAGTGTCCCCGTTGTGACCATGACTCCGCGCATTCTGCTGGTTGACGGACACAGCATGGTCTTCGCATGGCCGGAGATCGCGCGGCTGCATGCGCGACGGACGGCGGCCGCCCGCGAGGCGCTCGTCAAAATTCTCACCGACCTCCAGGACGCCTCGGACTGGCAGGTGGCGGTCGTTTTCGACGGGTGCGGGACGCGGGCATCGGACGCCTCGGAGCCCGGCGGCGTGCACGTCTTTTATTCACGCTCGGGCCAGACGGCCGACTCGGTGATCGAGCGTTTGACGGCCAAATACGCGTCGAAATATGCGGTGACGGTTGCCACGGAGGACCTCATGGAGCGCACGACGGTCACCAGCCTTGGAGCCCGCTCCATTGGCGCGCGCGAGCTGCGCGAGGAGGTGGATTCCGCAAGAGGAGCCCTCGGCGACCGCCTCCGGCGCATGCGCAAATCAGCACGTCAGCGCCCCTCGTCGCCGTAAAGAAACCCGGTGCCGGTAGCGCGTGCCGCCAAGGTTCTCAGCCCGGCGGCCACCCCATGGGCCGTCCGCCAAGGAGGTGGACATGGAGGTGTGGGACCGATTCGCCCCCGTCGGGCCCGTTGTTGATGACGATCCGGTAGCCTTTCCCGGCAAGGCCCTCGCGTTTGGCCAGCCGCGCGGCGGTCAGCAGCAGGTGGCCGAGCAGCGGACCGTCGCCTTCCCCCGCCTCCGCAAGCCGCGGAACCGGCTTCTTGGGAACGACAAGCACGTGGGTCGGCGCCTTTGGACCGATGTCGCGGAACGCAATGCACGCGTCGTCTTCATGCACGATCTCGGAGGGGATTTCACGGGCGATGATTTTTTGGAAGAGGGTCATGAGAGTTGGAGTTGGAGTTGTCCATTCAGACCGCTGGAAACGATTTCCCCGCGGACAAAGCCGACCACGTCGTCAAGCAGGCCCGAGCAGTCGCGCCGCCACGACTTCGCCGACCGCAGCATTTTGATGCCGCTGTGCGCATCGCAAATTTCAAGGCGCTCGGCCTTCGCCTCGAGCGCCTCGCGCAAACGCGATCGCAGCAAATCAAAAAACACCAGCTCGTATCCCTGCCCCGCATCCCGCGCCAACTCGGCCAGCGAAATGCGCGCCGGCGGCGGCGGCACCCGGAAATG
>CAZGNH010000224.1:0-4444 GCA_964527025.1 uncultured Chthoniobacterales bacterium
TCTGCCGGTGGTGGCGGCTGCCCAGTGGGTCGGGGGGCACCTTGATTCCGGTGGTGGCGGGGTGCAGCCACTGGTGGAATACTGGCTGGGCGATCCGGGCCGGAGCAGCCGGGTGCTTGTGGTCGGGATGGCCGTGGTGGTGGCTCCGCTTGCCGAGGAGTTTGTTTTTCGCGGGTATTTGTACCGGGTTGCGGCGCGGTGGACCGGGCGTCGCCGGGCCATGGTTTTCACCTCGGCGCTTTTTGCCCTCATCCATGCGCATGCGCCCGCGCTCGGCGGCCTCTTCGTGCTCGCGATGGCCCTCAATCTTGTCTATGAACAGACCGGCTCGATCTGGGCACCTGTCCTCATGCACTCCGCCTTCAACGGCACGACCCTCGCCGCCGCACTGTTATGGCCCGAACTCGCATGAATTCCCGTGCCTTCCGCGAAGACCGCCTCATCCGCGGCCTCGTGCAAGGCCTGCCCGGCGCCGCGCGTGTCGTGGTGGGTCCGGGCGACGACTGCGCGGCAGTCCGGATTCCCGGCCTGCGCCGGCTGCTCCTGCTGAAGACCGATTGCCTTGTCGGGGGGGTTCACTTTGAGGCATCCCTTGCCCCGCGCCGTGTCGGACGCAAGGCGCTTTGCCGCGTGCTGAGCGATTTTGCCGCGATGGGGGGCATGCCCGGCGAGGCTTTGGTGACCCTTTTCATGCCGGCGGGGGTTTCCGAAAGTTATTGGCGCGGGGTGTATGAGGGATTGCGGGGTGTGTCCTTGCGTTTCGGGGTGGTGGTTGTGGGAGGGGAAACCTCGTCGGCTCCGTTCCGGGCTGTGAATATTGCGGCGACGGGCTGGGTCTCGCCGGAGGCGATGGTGCGCCGTGCGGGGGGGAGGCCCGGCGACGTGCTCTTTGTAACCGGGCGTCTGGGGGGTTCGCTTGCGCGGAAGCACTGGGCCTTCGAGCCGAGACTGGCCGAGGGCGCATGGCTTGCCCGCAATGGATTCGCCCGTGCGATGATCGACCTGAGCGACGGCCTTGCCAGCGACCTCCCGCGCCTCGCGGAGGCCTCCGGATGCGGGTTCCGCCTCGAGGAATCCGCCATTCCGCGGACGGCCGGGTGCCCGCCCGCCAAGGCGCTCTCCGACGGGGAGGATTACGAACTCCTCTTCGCCTGCCCGCCCGCCAAGGCTCCCGCCCTGCAAGGCCGCTGGAAAAAGGCCTTTCCCCGGCTCCTCCTCACCCCCATCGGCTCCCTCGCCCCGGACGGCGTCAGAGCCGGAATGCATGCCTGCCCGCCCGGCTCCGGCTTCGACCACCTCGCCCGCTCCAACCCATGATCCACCTCAAATATCACCCGCCCGGGACCGCCCCCGGCACCCTCTCCTCCCCGGGAGACGAAACCGATATGGTCAGCGTCCCGCCAACCATTTCTCTCATCCAATACGACGCCTCCCAATTTTTGGAAAAAACCCCCGGCTCCTTCGAGGAACTCGACGCCCTCTTCAATCCCCAATGCGTCAATTGGATCCATGTGAGCGGACTCGGCGACCCCTCCCTCCTCGAAAAACTTGCCAAGCGCTTTCATATCCACCGCCTTTCCCTTGAAGATGTCGTCACCACCTCCCAGCGCCCGAAGGCCGAGGCCTTCCCCGACCACTACTTTGTCATCTCCGAAATGATTTATTCCGAGCCGGGCAACCGGGTCGCCGTCGAGCAGATCAGCATGTTTTTCGGGTCGAACTTCGTTTTGACACTGCGCGAAAACACAGGCCCCGACGTCTTCGATCTGTTGCGCCGGCGGCTGAGAACCGGACGGGGGTTTGCCCGCCGGCTCGGTGCCGATTACCTCGCCTATGCCCTGCTGGATTCCCTGGTGGATCAATTTTTTCCGATCCTCGAGGGGCTCGGGGACGTGATCGAGGAGATCGAAAATATTCTTTTGGAGAAGCCGGCACGCGAAACCCTGCGGCGTTTGTATGAGTGCAAGCGCCTGTTGCTTCAATTGCGGCGTGCGGCCTGGCCGCAACGTGAAATTTTCGGCACGCTCATGCGCGACGAGGGGGAACTTGTTTCCAAAGAGACGCGGGTTTTCCTGCGCGATTGCTACGACCACAGCACGCAAATCATCGACATCATCGAGAGTTACCGGGATCTCTCCGCCGGACTCATGGACGTCTACCTTTCGAGCCTGGGCTTCCGCACCAATGAAATTATGCGTGTGCTCACGATCGTCTCGGTGCTCTTCATTCCGCTGACCTTCCTTGCGGGTGTTTACGGCATGAACTTCCAACCGGTCTCTCCATGGAACATGCCCGAACTGAGGTGGCCGCTGGGGTATGTCTTTTTCTGGGGCCTGTGTCTGCTGATTGTCGCGGGGATGCTGGCCTTTTTCCGGCGCAAGCGCTGGGTGTGACACGGGCAGGGGCGGGGAAGCAGGATCAGCGGGGCGCGGAAGGGTCGTGGAGGCGCGCGTGGTCGCGGCGGGGTTCGAGGTGGGTCATGACGACTGCCGGCGGCGAAAAGGAGGAGGAGAGTTTTTTTTCGAGGGCGGTGGCGAAGGCGTGGGCTTCGCGGATTGAGAGGCGGTCGTCGAAGAGGAGGTGGAGGTCGATCGAGACCGCGTCGCCAAGGTTGCGCATGCGCAGGGCGTGGTAGGAAACCCCCGTGCCGCGGAGTTCCTCCTCGAGAATGGCCCCGGCGGCCGCCCGATCGGCGTCATCCGCCCGGTCCATGAGCCCCCGGATGCCGCGCCGCACGAGACCCATGCCGGTTACGAGGATGTTGAGTGCGACAAGAATTGCGCACACCGGATCCCAGTAGCTCCAGCCGGTTGCCCATGCCAGGGAAAGCCCGAGAATGACCCCGAGGCTCGTCAGGGCGTCGGTGATCACGTGCCAGCCGTTGGCGGTTACAATAATCTGGTGGTGGCGCCTTCCGGTGTGCAGGAGCCACGCCCCCAGCGCTCCGTTCATGAGCACGGTGAAAGCCGTCAGGGCGATTCCCCACCCGATCCGGTCGAGGACCGGACCTTCCAACATCCTGCGGACCGAATCGCCCAGGATGAAAACCGCCGCCACAAGAATCACACCGCCTTCGACCCCCGCCGAAAAGAAGCCGATTTTGGCGTGGCCGTAGGGGTGGTCGCGGTCCGGGGGCTTGTGCGCGATACGCAGGCTCAGAACGGCAAAGGCGACCGCGATCAGGTGCACGGAGGACTCGGCCGCATCGGCAAAAATTGCGGCCGAGCCCGTGATGAAAACCGCGGCAACCTTGACAGCCAGTTGGGCGACGCCCGCGGCAAGGGAAACGTGGATGGCGCGCCGGCATGTGGCGCGACCCCTGTCTGCCTCGGAGGAGCCGTATTGCATCATGACGCTTTCATGGTTGCACCGCAGAAGGTGCCGCATCAAGGATTTCGGTTGGGCCTGCCCCATGCAGTGGCATGGCTCGTTTTGCGGTCGGGGGCATTTTCCGGTGGAAAGAGATTTCCGGGATGAATTGCTTGTCCGGTCCGGCGTTCCAAGATTTTCTGGTCGCGCAAGACATGGAACGTTGTTGCCGAGCATATCAAAGCCTACACGAGCGAGCACGAGCCGCTTTTCGGCAGAAGGGGCGCCAAGGCTGCCGGAAGGGGCCGATCCGCCCGCATTCGGGAAGACCAGGGTTACTGTCCTTTGCCTCCGTGCAGTGATTGCCGCGCATCCCGCAGGCTGTCCGGATCGTTAACTTGGATGTGAAGAGTTTTCTTGTGACGGGTGCGTCCAGTGGGATTGGTGCATGTCTTGCGGCAAAGCTTGCGGCACGGGGAGCTTCGCTGGCCCTGGCGGGGCGTTCCGCGGAGAAGCTTGGTCTCCTTGGGCTTGAGGCAGTTCTTCTCCCGGGGGATTTGGTGGCACCCGGTGTCGCGGAAAAAACCGTTTCCGATGCCGATGAAGCTCTCGGCGGGCTGGATGCGGTTATCCACTGCGTGGGCGTCGGTCTCATCAAACCCGCTGCCGTTACGTCCGACGCCGAATTCTCCCGCGTGCTCAATGTCAACACCCGCACAACCTTTCTCGTCGCACGAGCCGCCGCGGCCCTCATGGCCGGGCGCGGGAAAGGATTCTTTGCCACCATTCCTGGAATCCTCGGGAAGGCGCCCATGAAGGGGGCCTCCGCCTATTGTGCCAGCAAGTATGCGGTGACCGGCCTCATCAAATGCCTTGCGCAGGAATACGCCCGGTCGGGGGTTCGCTTTTGCCTGTTCCATTTCGGCGGGGTGGACACGCCCTTTTGGGATGGCCTTGGCACATCGTTCCAGCGTGACAAAATGATTCCTGTGGATGCTGCGGCCGATGTGATTCTCGCGGCGATTGACGCGCCCGGCCACCTCGTGATGAGCGAAGTCGTCCTGCAGCCGGAGAGCCACCAACTTCTCTGAAGCCGCGGGGCTTGGCAAAAAGCCCGGAGGGGTTTAGCCTTGTT
>CAZGNH010000225.1:0-3140 GCA_964527025.1 uncultured Chthoniobacterales bacterium
ACGCCTCCCCAAGCCCCTTCGACCCCACCGAATCATACAACACATAACAGCGCACCCCCCGCGCCATGGCCGCAAGCAACACCTCCTTGAGCTTCCGCCCGAGACCATCGTCATGAATGATATAAAATTGCACCACCACATAGGAACGCGCCTCCCCGATTACCCGGAAAATCGCATCGAATGTGTCCTCCCCGTCCACCAACAATTGCACCCGGTTTCCCCCGGTCGCCCCCACCTTCCCCAAACTCCGCGCAATCCGCTCCGCATCGCTGTATTTTTCCGAAAAGGGATCCCAACTGTCTCCCAACGACTGCCGGCAGCGCGCCGCCATGCGGTCCAGTTCACGGTTCTCCCCGCTGCCCGCCTGCGTGTAACCGGCAAATTTTGATTCCCCGAAAATCCAGTAGAGCGGGATGGTGATGTAGGGCAGAAGGATGAGGGAGACACTCCATCCGAGGGCGGATTGCGGTGTGCGCGCGGAAATAATGGCGTGGAGGGCGTGGCCGATGCCGGCGAGTTGAACGACCAAAATGGCCGTTCCCCAGAGGGCTCCCACGAAATCAGGGCTCATGGCACCGGTATTGTGGCGTCAGCGCAACCCGGTGTCGATCACGAACCCGCATCAGCTCCGATTCCGGGGATTTTGAGGACTTCTTCGAGCACGCGTTCGACGGAGATCGAGTGCATGCAGATGTTGTTGCGGCATGCGCTGAGTCGGTTGTTCTGGGCGCTGACGCAGGGGCTGCACGGGAGACCGGCGGAGATCGGGACCGAGCCGGGGGAGAGGGGGCCGAAGAGGGCGGGGGTTTCCGGTCCGAAGAGGGCGATGACGCGGGCGGGGGTGATCGAGGCGAAGTGAGCGGGGCCGCTGTCGTTGGTGACGAGGGCACGGGCGCAGGTGTAAAGAGCGAAGAGTTCCCCGAGGGTGGTTTTGCCGGCATAGGAGACGCAGCGGGGGGAGGCGACGGCGGCGGCCAGCCGCGCGGATTCCTCCTCCTCGACGGGCGCGCCGGTGAAGACGATACAGACGCGCGGGTCGTGGGCGAGGATTCTGCGCGCAAGTTCGAGAAAGTTTTCCGATGCCCACCTGCGCAGGGGGATCATGTCGCTGCAGTTGGCATTCAGGAGGATCAGGGGCGGAGGAGCTTCGGTTCCAAAACTTTGGCAGAGGCGCTTCTGCATGGCCCCGAGCTTGTCTTCGGGGATTTCGAGCACGGGCAGGGGCGGCAGATCCGGTATTGAATTCCATGCGGGGAAGCGGGCGGGATCTTCGTCAAGCGCATGGACCAGGGCGAGGAAGAGCCGTGCCGTGTGGATGTGCGGGTTGTAGCGCGGGCGGTGGGTCGTCAGGCCCCCGCGATACGGGCCCTCGCCGAAATACGGGTGCAGGCCCACGCGACGCGGCGCGCCCGTCATCCAGGAAAGGATGGCCGACGACCGCGCAAAGAAGTCCAGGTCGATGCAGGCGCCCAGGGCACGGCGGCGCAAAAGCGCGGTCACCCGCAGGACGCTGACCAGAAAGGCCGCGATCGAGGATGTGCGGATCTCGAAAATGTTTCCGGGGGGAATCAGGCCGAGCACATCAAGGATTTTCCGGTTCTCGGCGAAAACAACAAAACAGACGTTCTCGCGCCCGACACGACGGACGGCTTCGTTGATGGCGGCAATGGCGAGGACGGTCGATCCCTGCTCGCCGAGTTTGACGAACCCGATGCTCGAAGGGGGTGCGTCGGGCATGCGGTGCGGCAGGAGGCGGTTGCAGACGGTGAGCAGGGCGCAGAGGGGCGGGCCGAGGATGCCGTCGAGGCGTTGGAGGCGGGCGGCTTTGCCTGCACCGATGGCGGGTTCGGCGGCGTTCATTTCGGCGCGGGGCCTCTGGCGGTCCAGAGGGAATCGGTCAGGTAATATTTGAGCGCGTGGCCCAGGAAGAGGACGGCGCCGACGGGCTGGAGGGCCAGCAGGGCGGGCAGGCGGACATGCGGAATGAAGGCGACACGCAGGATGGCTGCGAGCAGGCAGGCGTAGGCGGCGAAGGCAAGGGCGCGGGAAACGGCGTCCGAGCGGCAGCAAAACATGCTTGCAACCGCCATGGCCGCAGCCGGCCCGAGAAGCAGGTAGGCGTGGATTTCGCTGGCCGGTCCGAGCAGGGTCATCCAGACGCATACAAGCGCAAAAAGCCCTCCAAACAGACGGGAAGGCGGCCAACCGCGCACACGCCCGAAGACCACAAATGCCGCGACCGCGGCCCCGCCGGCCAGTTGCACCACCCGGTAAAGGCCGTCGCCAAGCGGCAATCCGCCGACCCGCACAAGCAAAAACCAGAGATCCAGCGGGGCGATCTCGATGGCGTACGCGAGTCGGTTGTCGCCGGTGCGCGTGTCCCACCAGAGCGCATACTGGCCGGCGACGTATTCATGGCTCTGGAAGAGGAACGGAAGCAGGGCGCCCGCCAGCAAAACAAGGACCAGACGCCAGGAAAACCGCCACGGCGCCACCAAGACCAGCAGCAGCCCGACCGCCAGCGGATACACCTTCCAAAAGGCCGCCCCGGCGACGGCCGCCGCCGCAAAGGTCCAGCATTCGCGCGAAGCGGCCGCGACCGCCAGCATGACAAATCCGATCACCAGCGGATTGGCCTGGGCACTGTCGAGGTTGCCGAGGGAGAGCGGAAAGACCAGAAGGAGAACAAGCGCTTGGAGAGAGGGGGTGAGGTGCGAGAACGGACCACCGGCCATCATCGCCCGGAGCCCGGCCAACAGGAGGATTCCTGAGACAAGAATCCAGAAGGAGTTGGCCAGCGGAGCCGGAAGGGGTGTGGTTGCCGCGTAGCAAATGGCGGCAAGCGGGCTGTAGACAAACCCCTTGTTGGCCGCATAGCGGTAGAGGTCGCCGCCCTCCAGCCATGCCTCCCCGGCCCTGAGATAACGCGCAGTGTTCGTTGCGCGTTCCGGAGACAAAAAAGCCCGCGCAATCAACCCCGCGAGCGCCCCGGCCCACGCCACCCCGGCCACGACCGCCCACACTCGTGCAGGAATGGTTGCAAGTCTTTGGAAGAGTCTCTGGTTCATCGGTTGGAGAGCCCGCGCCGCCACAGGGGCGCGCAGAGTCTGCCGGCGGCGGGGATCGAACCCACACTCCCT
>CAZGNH010000226.1:0-4116 GCA_964527025.1 uncultured Chthoniobacterales bacterium
CGAATCCCACCCCTTCCGCAGCTTTGCGAGGAGGGTCTCGTAAAGAGCGAAGCCAAAATGGACAGCCTGCAAGGCCTGCCCTCTTTCCCCCTATCCGATGCGGCGGGGAAAACGATGAGAGTGCGGTTCGAGGTGCTGAGGGCGTTCATGGTTGGCCGGCCTGCTGGAAAATCTGCCGCCAGTCGTTCTTCATGTCCACGACACCCCATCCGCGCCGGGGTGCCTCGGAGAGAGCCTCCACGAGTTTGCCGCTGCTTGTTGGTTTGGCATCGTAGACGTATTCGCGTGCGGCGTCGGTGTGATGGACGATGAGGCCAAAGGCCGGGTGCGGGTTGGCGATGGTTGTGTATTCGAGCATGGCTTTATCCCCGCCACTGTTGCCGAAGGCCGCAATCGGACGGCGCCCGATGAACTGGTGTATGCCCACCGGCTTGCCCTCCCGGTCATCCACGAACAGGTCGTCCATGGTCTTGACCAGCACGGGGCCATCCTCGCTCAACTCAAAGACGGTGCGGATGTTCGAGCCCACCACCTGCTCGGGCGGAATGCCGTAGACACTCTCGCTGAAGACGCGCATGAAATCGGCCCCGCCGCCCGAGACGATGAAGGTCTTGAATCCGTTGGACCGCAGGTGCGCGAGCAGCTCGATCATCGGCTGGTAGGCCAGCGAGTCGTAGGAGCGGTCGAAGCGCGGATGCCGTGCTGCGGTGAACCACTCCCGCACGCGATCCGCGTAGTCCACGGCTCCGATTGGTATCCGTCCTTTATTTGCTCCCTTCCAGGCGGCAGTTGCCGGGCCGAATGTCCGTGGTTTCAAAATGAAACCCCCCGGGGGGATCGAAGCGTGCGCGGCACCCTTCCGGGAGGGTCGTGTGAACGAGGAGGGTGTTCCCCTCGAGGGTCCAGGCGATGGCCACCCCGCCGTGGGCGGTTTGCAGCGAGGCGCGGGCGGAACGCAGGCTTCCACCCGGACGCGGACGAAAAATGACCGAACGGTATCCAGGCGGGTCTTCGGCGGTCTCCAGCCCCGCCACACTGCGCACCATCCAATCGCCGACCGCACCATAGGCGTAGTGGTTGAACGAGTTCATAGCCGTGGTCTGAAAGCCTTTGTCGGGAGTCCAACCGTCCCATCGCTCCCAGATGGTGGTGGCGCCGTTGTTGACCGGGAAGAGCCACGAGGGATAACTTTCCTTTTCGAGCAGGCGGTAGGCGGTCTCCAGCTCTCCGACGGATTCCAGCGCGTGCAGCAGATACGGAGTGCCCACAAAACCGGTCTGGAGATGACCATTGTTCTCCTCGAGCATACGGACCAGCCTGCGGGCGCAGGCCTCGCGTTGCGGACCGTCCACAATTCCAAAGTGCAGCACCAGCACCAGAGCCGTCTGCGTGACAGGCTCGAACAGCCCTTCGGGGCCGAAATAGCGGCGAACAAAGGCGTCCCGGACCCGTTCGCATCGCTGCTCGAAACGCGCGGCATCCTGCGTGTGCCCGAGCAACCTCGCAGTGCGCACCATGATGCCGGCGCAATAAAAATGGAAGGCGGTGCCGATGAGGTCGATGGGGGTGCGCCCGATCCAGGAATCCCCGTTGTCGAGTGCCAGCCAGTCGCCAAAGCCCTGCCAACGCTTGAGATCAGGGTGCGCACGGACTCCGTCAAGGGACGCGCTCTCATCCATGTGATCCATGAAGCGCGTCATCGCTTCATAGTTGACCCGTAGAATCTCCATGTCCCCGTAGCAAAGGTAGATCGTCCATGGACAGATGACCATCGCATCCGCCCATGCCGGGCCGCCGTCGCGCGGCTCCAGCACGCCGGGATTCGGCGCAAAGGCCTGCACCGCGCCGTCCGCGAGCTGGCCGTCCCGCAGATCCCGCATCCACTTGTGGAAAAACAGGCGCACGTCGCAATTGAAGCAGGCCGTGCGCACGAAGACCTGAGCATCTCCTGTCCAGCCAAGCCGCTCGTCACGCTGCGGACAATCGGTGGGCACTTCGAGAAAGTTGCCCCGCTGCCCCCAGTCGATGTTGGACCACAACTGGTTCAGCTTCGGGTTCGAGCACTCGAAATGCCCGGTTTTCGGGATGTCCGAATGCAGCACCACCGCCTCGATATCGAAACGTGCGGACTCGGGGTCGCCGCCCCGCGGAGGCACGACTTTCGCCTCCACATAACGAAAGCCATGGAAGGTGAAAAGCGGCTCCCATTCCTCGGAGTCTCCGCCTTGGCAGACATAGCCGTCGGTGGCTTTCGCCCGGCGGAGGTTTTCCACATAGAGACTGCCGTCCGGATTCAGCATCTCCGCGTGCCGAATTTCCAGGATGGTGCCGGATGGAGCTGCGATGCGAAGACGGATGCGTCCGCTGATGTTCTGGCCCAGATCATAGCGATGCACCCCTTCCGGTTGACCTGCCACCGGTTGAAGCTTCTGCGCCGGAAGGACTTCAGCCCGCCGCACAGGCGGACCGATGGTTTGCGAGAGCTCGGGCTCGACCTCCGGCGGCAGCACGCGGGCGGGCTGCCACTCACCCGCCGGGATCCCCGCGGAGGACCATCCGGTCAGCTCCCGGCGCGCGTCATACCACTCCCCCATCAGCAAATCACTTTCCAGCAACGGTCCCGTGGCCGTCTGCCAGGTTGCATCGGTTGTCAAAACCACCTTTCCACCGCCTTGGCAGGAAAGTTCCAAACACGCTTTGAGCCGCGGGCGGTCCCCGCCGGACTGACGGTGAATCCATCCGACAAAGCCTGCATACCACCCATCTCCCAGAACTATTCCAAGCGCATTTTCCCCCGGCACAAGCAGATCAGTCACATCGAAGGTCTGCACCTGCACGCGTTTGCTGTAATCGGTCCAGCCGGGACGGAAAACCGCATCGTCGATGATGCGCCCGTTGATCTCGCCATGATACAAACCAAGCGCCGTGACGGTCAGCACGGCGGATTCAACCGCTCCGTCAACTTGAAACGTCTTGCGGAAAAATGGACAGGGTGACGGGGTGGCCGGCCCGCCCGACCAAGGCGCGGCAATCCAGTTGGCTGATTTCAGGCAGTGGGCACTGTTTTGGGGCATGGTGTCGAGAAGTTGCGAAGAGGAAAACGGCAAAGATAGCAATCCCTGAAGATCGCGCAACGATCATTCAACTGCTCCGGAGCCAAACACGAATACCCGCAGATCGTCGGGTTCGAGCAGGACGTCCATGGTGACGAAGGGACCGGCGGTTGAGCGTTGAATTTCCAGCAGACCTTCCGGGAGCGGTTGAAGGGTGAGGCTGTTTTGCTGGGCAGCTTCATATTTGGCGCGGTTGGTGAGCACCATGCGGCGAGCGACGAGCGGGTCCCTGGCCATCTGCAGCAGGGTGGCGGGAGGAACGTCCGGAGCCGCGAATTCGGGCTTGAGGTTATCCGCTCCAGCCAGAAGGACTTGTCCCAAGGCGAATTCCGCCACCGGAATGGCGTTGGCTGCCGTTGCGCTGCAGACAAGCACCCCGCTCCTTTCGAAGGGTTCCCGGAAGTGACTGGTCGCGCCGGCCGCATAAAAAAGCGCTTTCAGGCGGGGCATCCCGCGCACCTGCTCCTCGTTAAGCCGCGGCATGTCCCAAGTGGAAAAAATCACCTCCAAATCCGCCAGGTTCCCGGCATGTTCCTCGAAATTCGCCGACGTGATCTGTTCCGGATAAAGATCGGCGATTTCCGCGAGCCTTGCCCGGCGGCCGGCGGCAAACACCTTGTCAAATATCCGTCCCTCCTTGATCCACGGCACGTCGTCGTTGAAGATGGCGGCTTTCATATTCTCATGGGCCTGAGCCTCATCTTGAATGCATTGCCTATACCGACGTTCACTCCCCCCATTCTTTGCGCTGGAGCACCGGAAGACAAGGTGCGCTCACTGCGGTTCCCAAAAATAGCGATTTATTGTAAATCATTCTCTGTTCGACTCTCCTCCCCAAACCGTCCCGAGAAAGCGCTGCGACGTTAGAGCCTGTTATGCACTTTGGCGGGCATTTGTTGGGTTCAGAACGGGCTGCCGGCAAGGCGCGGGGAGCGCGGCATCCCCGTCCCGGCGCGCCGGGATTAGCGAGCCGCAACGCTGCCGCCAGCCCGTTTTCAACCCA
>CAZGNH010000227.1:0-1705 GCA_964527025.1 uncultured Chthoniobacterales bacterium
GGGCGTCCTTTTTGGGAGGCGGGCGGCGGAGGCGATGGCCGACGGTGGGGTCGGGGTTGTGCTTTCGGGGCAGCCTGAGGGTTTGGCGGGGTGTTGGGAGCTTTATGCGGCGGGAATGCACCGGGTGGTGACCCCCGTGCGGACCGGACGGGACGGCGGGATCCGGGGGACATTGGCCGGTTGGTGGCTGGGGGCGGCGCTTGTGGTGGCGATGCGTCCTTCGGTGTTCCCGCGACTTGGTGTTTGGCTTGCGGTTGTGCTGGGTTATGCCTTGGGCGTGCACCTGCTTGGAAGTTCCAACCCGCGGTTTTTGGTTCCCATTTGGTCCGTGCTGTGCGTCGCGGCGGCCCTGCCCGCCGAGGAACTGCTGCGGTTGCTCCGCCGTGCGCGCCGGAACCCCGCGCCATGAAACGCCTGGTTTCCATTACGATCAGTCTCGTCATTCTGGCGTTGATTTATTGGAAGATCGATTTCACGAAAATCCTGCCGGTTTTTGGGGCCGCATCGGTTCCGTGGCTGTTGGTGAGTCTCGGGATGGTGGTGCCCCTGACCCTCGCGACCGCATGGAGGCTCCGGCAACTCATGCCGCGCGGCATGCCCCTGCCCTTCCTCGAAGCCAACCGCCTCATCCTCTTGGCCAGCGTTCTCAACATGGTGCTTCCATCCAAAATGGGCGACATGGCCAAAGCCGCCTTCATGGCCGAACGGGGGCATCTCAAGGGATCGATGGCCGTTGCCCTCGTCGTCTTTGAAAAAGCCTGCGACATGGCGTCCCTGCTCGCATGGTGTGCTTTCGGCCTGTTCCTTTACCCGCACAAAGACATGCTCTTCTGGCTGATGACGTCCGCCGTGGCCGCGGGATTTCTGCTGCTTGCCCTGCTGATCGGCTCCAAGGGGTTTGCCCGGTTCTTTTTTGACCTTGGGGAGCGGTATGCGCCGCGGAAACCAGGGTCCAAGCTGGCGGTGATGCGCGGGTCGTGGGTCGAGATGCACCAATATTTTTGGGCGGACCGTCCGAAATTGTTCTCGGTGGTGTTTGTGTCGCTGGGGATTTGGTTTTTGCACCTGCTGCAGATTTGGATGTTCACGATTGCGTTGCGGGCGCCCGTGCCCCTGCTCGATGCCCTTGCGTTGGCGCCCCTTGCCCTGCTTGCGGGTCTGCTGCCCCTGACCTTTGCGGGAATCGGCACCCGCGACGCGGCGCTCATCCTGTTTTTTGTGCCGCCGATGGCCGCGCCCGACGCGGCGGCACTCGGGGTGCTCTGCACCATGCGGTACTTTTTGCCTGCTGTGGCGGGGCTGCCATTCATCGGGCACTCCCTTTCGTCCCTGCGGCGGCTTGTGCCGGGCGGGGCGCCGCCATCCGGATCCGGAAGGGTCAGTTGAGGGATGGGTCGTCCGGTGCTTCGGCGAGCAGGGCGAGCAGGGGGCTGGTACGGCGCATGATTTCGAACCATGTCCCGTGCGGCGGAGGGGCGGCGATCAGATCCCTCGAGGGGGGAAGCACCAGCCACGATTGCTGCTCGATTTCGGCCTCGAGCTGGCCGGGACTCCACCCGGCATAACCGGCAAACGCCCTCAGCCCCTGCCGCCACTCGGGCCCGACCGCCGGAGGTTCCCCGTCGTCGGCAAACGTATGGAAGGCCACAAGCCCCGGCGGCTGCCGCCACTGGAGGCTCGCCAGCACCAGTGCCTCCGGATGCAC
>CAZGNH010000228.1:0-1796 GCA_964527025.1 uncultured Chthoniobacterales bacterium
CACCATCCCGAAAAATTCGCCCGCCGGCAAAATCCCCGACTCCCCCACAAGACCCGCCGCCTGCACCCAGTATGAAACAAACGCCACCAGAAACACGAGCCCCAGCACCCGCGCAAAAAGCCACGACGCAAGCGAGAATGCGGGCCGGCGCACCGTGTCTCCCCAAAGCAGACCCGTGCAAAAAGAAAAAAATCCGCGGTTCCGCGCGACAAGTCCGTAGGCAGTGTCACAAAGAACCGCAACGGGAGGAAGCGCCCGGCAAAGGGCCAAAACCGCGCGCCAGAAGGCCGAACCGGACGCCAATACCAAAAAGGCCGCCTCCGCCCCCGATGCGCGCGCTCCGTCCTCTCCCACCCACTGGACGGCCCGCTCGCACTCCGCGCGGTCAAGGCCCGCGAATGCCGCTTCCTGAAAGGGAACGGCCACGACACCCGGACCGGCGGCATCCATCCAGCGCGCGACCCAGAGGCGGCAGAAGCCGCAGGCGCCATCAAAAACAAGGGTGCCGCGCGGCGGGGGTTTCATCGGATCGGCGCGCGGGCGGGGCGGGGATCAGCCGCCGTGGGCGAGGCAGGCGGCAATGAAGCCGCGGAAGAGCGGGTGGGGCGCATTGGGTTTCGACTGGAATTCCGGGTGGAACTGGCAGGCCATGAACCACGGGTGGCTGCGCAGCTCGATGATCTCGGCGAGGGATCCATCGGGACTGGTGCCCGAGAGGACGAATCCTTTCTGCTCCATGCGTTCACGGTAGTCCTGGTTGAATTCGTAACGGTGGCGGTGGCGTTCGGATATTGCCGAGGTTCCGTAGATTTGGTGGGCGAGGGTGTTTTTTGCGAGGTGTGTCGGCCACATGCCGAGGCGCATCGAGGCGCCTTTGTGTGTGACGTCGCGCTGTTCTTCGAGGATACAGATGACCGGGTGCGGGGTTTGCGGGTCGAACTCGGTGCTGTTTGCGTGTTCCAGGCCGCAGACGTTGCGCGCAAATTCGATCGTTGCGATTTGCATGCCGAGGCACAGGCCGAGGAAGGGGGTTTTCGACTCGCGCGCAAACTGCGCTGCCCCGATCTTCCCCTCGATGCCGCGGTCCCCGAACCCGCCCGGAACCAGCACCCCGGCCACCCCGGCCAGATATTTTTCCGCCCCTTCGTTCTGGAGATCCTCCGCATCCACCAGCACCATTTCCGCCGCGCAATCCAACGAGGCCCCGGCGTGGGTGATCGATTCATAGATGCTCTTGTAGGCGTCCTGCAGTTCGATGTATTTGCCCACCACCGCAAGGCGCACGCTCTTCTTCGGGCTGACGATCCTGCCGACAAACCGCTGCCAGTCCGTCAGATCCGGCTCGGGTGTCCGCAGGCCCAGCACCCGGCACACGACGTCGTCCAGTCCCTCGGCATGCAGGTTCACCGGCGCCTCGTAAATTGTGTGCTCGACGTCCCCGGCCTCGATCACCGCCTCCACCGGCACATTGCAATACAACGAGAGCTTCTGGCGCACCTCCAGATCCAGCGGCATCTCGGTGCGGCAGATGAGCACATGCGGCTGCAGACCGATCTCCCGCAACTTGGCGACACTCTGCTGCGTGGGCTTGGTCTTGAGTTCCCCGGCCGCCTTGATGAACGGCACAAGGGTCACGTGCATGATCATCGAATTGCCGTGTCCAACCTCCAACTGAAACTGCCGGATCGCCTCGAGAAACGGCAGGCTCTCAATATCGCCGACGGTGCCACCGATTTCCGTGATCACAATGTCGGTGCCGTCATCGGCAAGCTTCTTGACCACCTCTTTGATTTCGT
>CAZGNH010000229.1:0-6940 GCA_964527025.1 uncultured Chthoniobacterales bacterium
AGGAGCCTCCGTTGTCAAGGGAATCGTGTTTAGATCATTGATGCCATTGACAAACGCGGGGGTCACCGGGTCTTCATTGACATCTTGGGCTCCTGTAACTCCGAAGGCGGTCGAGCCCGTCTGGCAGCCAAGTCCGAACAAAGCCAAACCGTAAGTTGCAGAACTGTCGATTCGGGCGAAAAGACGGGGGTCATTGGCTGTCATGAAAAGAAGCATGTCCGTCACCGTTTCCCCCGGGTTGTTCCACCGATACCCCCATGCAAGGGCATCGGGACTTTTCGAATCGTTCCAATAAACCACGAATGCGGCCCGGTTTGTTCCGGTCCCCCAGTAGTTCAAGTCGTCAAGATCCGCAACCTGCGCACCCAAGTTTCCAGCCATCAGCCCAATGGCTCCAATTACTGCAACAACAATCTTTTTCATCACTGAAATTTCCTTTCTTCTTTCGATTTTTTTTCACGGGGAGTGTCATGGGACAGCCTTTCCCCCGTGGTGAAGAAAGGACCACCCCCACACGGACGCTTTCGCGACGCCGTTGTCCATTTCAGGACGGTGTGGTTTTCTCCGCCGGTTCGAGCCCGGACTTTGACCTTTGCGCGACAGTGGGGGAATTTCACCCCGCTTTCCTAGGCCGGCGGATTGGTTTCTCGATGAAAAGAACAACGGGAATTTGGAACGCGTTCCCTGCGCGTGAACGGGAAATTAGAATGCGTTCCCTTGCAAGGTCAAGAATTTTTTAAGCCGGTGGGAAACCTTCACGCCCCCCGTCGGGAACGGAAGGCGGTCGGGGGAGCGCCAAAATAGTTCCGGAAGCGCCTGGAGAAATACAGCGGATCGTCATAGCCGCATTGGGCGGCCACCTCGGACGCGGTGAGCACCGATTCACGCAGGAGAAACATGGCATGGTTCAGCCGGGCTCTCTCGGAAAACCGCTGCGGCGTTTCACCGGACACGGCCTTGAAGAGCTGGCAGAACCGTGTGACCGAGAGCCCGCTAAAGCGCGCCGCCATGCCAAGATCGAACGGCCGGTCCAACTCGGCCGTCAAGCGGTCCATCGCCGCGAGGATCCGCGGATCCGCATGTGCGGCCGCATCGCCACGCACCATCACGTCGGCCCAAAGAAGCAGCTCCTCGAGGCGGTTGAGCGCAAATTCCGCCGCCTGCGAAACAGGAAAACGGAACGCGGCAGCCATGCCCGCGGCAGCCTCCAGAATCCGCCCGCGCACATCGCCCTCCGGCACCCGGAGCAGGCGCACGCCCGGTTTCCACTGCGGCCAGCGCAGCAGCGGCAGCCAGACGGGGCGCGGATGAAAATGCGCCCACGCCAGCTCCCACCGGCCAACGGCCGGATCCGTGCGGTAATCCTGACGCGCCCCTTTGTCAAAAAGCAGCAGGCTGCCCACACCAAGTGTCTTGACGGATCCCCCGGCCTCCACCCGCCCCGCCCCGTCCATTGTGCAGATAAGGAGATAATCCATGCCCATTTCCCGGTACGTGCCATAGGCCTCCCCCTGCCGCAGCCGCCCGAACCGCATCGACAAACCGGGGGGCGGGACAGCATTTTTCGGGGACCCGGCTTCACGGACGGACGTGCTGTTTTTCATGGCTTGAACTCTTCCGGAACGAACGGCTCCGGTAAAGAAAAATTCGCATGATATTCCATGTTTTTTCCATGATCTCCCATTGCGCACGGACCCCGTGTGTGGCATGAATCACCTCATGGCATCTTCTTCTTTCACCGTGACAGAGGCACAGGCCGGAAATTTCCACGAGCGGGGATTTTGCATTGTGGACGATCTTTTTTCGGCGCAGGATCTCGATGCGATCGAAGGGTTTTTCGAGGAGTTCCGCAACTATGGCGAGCGGGTGTTCGACAGCGGCGTGCATTACGGGGAATTGGACAAAACCAAGCAGCAGGTCCGCGCGATGCACCCCCACAGGCACGACAGCCGGCCGCTTGCATGGGCCCTGCACCCGCCGGTGCTCGATGTGCTCGAAGCTTTGCTGGGGCGCCCTCCCCTGCTTGCCCAGACGATGTATTACTTCAAGCCGCCGGGCAGCAAAGGCCAGGGAATGCACCAGGATAATTTTTACCTTCTTGCAAAACCGGGCACATGCATCGCCGCGTGGACGCCCGTTGACGACGCGGAGGAAATCAATGGGTGCCTGTACGTCGCGCCCGGTTCGCATCGCAGCGGGATTTTTTGTCCCGAGGGCGCTGATGGTTCCTGGATGAGCTACGGCGACAGCCACATCCGCCCGTTTCCCCGCGATTTCAAACCGGTGCCGGTGCCGGTGCGCCGCGGTCAAACGCTCTTCTTCGGCGGCCAGCTCATCCACGGATCCGGCCCGAACCGCCACCCCACCAGCAGCCGCCGCACCTTCATCGGACACTACGTGGACGAGGCCTCGGAGCAGATCTCGAAATTTTACCATCCGGTTCTCGACCGTGAGGGCCGCCCGGTCACGGCCATCGGGGAAGCCGCCGGTGGCGGCCCCTGCGGCGACGGGATCGGCGGAGGCCTGCACTGAATTTTTTCCATTATGCAAACAATACGCGACCCCTGGCCCGGAACCCTCACCCCGCGCGAGCGCTTCCGCCGCCAGATGCACCACCAACCCGTCGACCGCACGTTCCACATGGAGTTCGGATACTGGAAGGAAAATTTCGCCCGCTGGGACATCCTCCGCGACAACGGCATCCGCAACAACGCGGAAGCCGACCGGTTTTTCGGGTTTGATCCGATCGCCGACGTCGGGCCGCCATGGATGCTGCCGGTCTTTCCGGAAGAGGAAATTTCCCGGACGGCCACGACCCGCATCCTCCGGAATCCCGACGGCCTCCTCGCCGAAGTCCCCATCGATGGACACGAAACAATCCCCCACTACCTCGAATCGTCGGTCAAATGCCGCGCCGATTGGGAACGGATCAAGGCGGAACGCTTCGACCGGAGCCACCCCGCACGCCGCCCGGACACGGCCGCCCTGCTCGATCAACACCCCGAAGACCGCGATTACCCGCTCGGAGTGCATTGCGCGTCGATGATCGGGAAGGTCCGCGACATGCTCACCATCGAGGGACTGGCCTACGCCGCCTGCGACGAGCCGGACATGGTCGAGGACATGATCGAAACCTCCTGCGTCCTGATCGAGGATTACCTTGATGTGGTGCTGCCGGTCATCCAGTTCGATTTCGCAGCCGGCTGGGAGGATATCTGCTACAAAAACGGCCCGCTCGTTTCGGTGGGTTTTTTCCGCGACGTGGTGGTGCCGCGCTACCGGCGCATTGCCGACAAGCTGCAGGCCCACGGGGTGGATGTCTGGTATACAGACTGTGACGGCGACGTCCGTCCGCTCATCCCGCATTTCCTAGAGGGCGGCATCAATACGCTGTTCCCATGGGAGGTGAACGGCTGCGGCCATCCCGGCGAATCCCTCGACCGCTGGGGACCCGAACTGCGCATCATGGGCGGCATGGACAAGATGCGCCTGCTGCGCGGGCGCGAAGCCACCCTCGAGTGGCTCGAATCTCTGGCCCCATACGTCGAAGCAGGGGGCTTCATCCCCTTCTGCGACCACCGGTGTCCGCCCGATGTCACCCCGGAAAATTACCTCTACTACCTCGACGCCAAGCGCGACCTGTTCGGAGCGGGCTGACGATGGCCGGGCGCGGAGCGCACTGGATACGCCTCACGCTTCCGGTCCCGGAAGAGTTCCGGAACCCTTCGGCTTCCAGTAAAACTGGAGGGCGATGCCGCAGCAAATCATCAGGGAGCCGATCCACTTGAGCGACCATCCGGGATCGTGGAGAACCTGGAGGGTCGTTTCGGTGAGATCGCGCGGATTCCACCCGGCCTGCGAGAACTTGTAATTGATGCCGGTGAGGTTGGCGGCGGGGGTGCCCGGGTAACTGGCCGGGCGGTTCATGCGGGCGACTCCTGTTTTGATAGCCCCGGTTTTCGGGTCGCGGAATTCGACAGTGGCGCGGAAGTCGGACGGGGTGTCGGTCCCCTCATCCCTTGGAACTTGGAAGTCAAGCAGACGCAGGGAAAATGGCACGGGACGCGTCTCGAGGCCGTAACCCATCCGCACGAGGTGGGTGCCATCGGTGAGGGAGGTGACCCTCCCCGACTCAATCCACCGGGGACGTCCCGGCGGGACGTTGGGAGATTCAAGGCGCGCCCGGAATCCCGGTCGCGGAAGGTCATCCCCGGCGGGCGGACCCGGCTTTGTCTCACGGGCGGGCACCGCCGATTGCGAAACCGCCACCACCTCCGCGCGCCAGTCGGACCATCCGGTCACGATTTCCGCACCGACCCCGGCGCGTCCGCTGTGGACCACCTCCCCGCCGCGCATCAGCCAATACCCGGCGTCACCACCGGCGACCACGACAACAAGCGCCGGCCGCGCCTCCTGCGGGGATGGCGCGGGGCGGACGCGCACGAGGGCGGCCGGGTTTTCGGGACGGTCGGAGGCCGAGGCCGGTCGTCCGTTGCGCATCACAAAATCCGGCCAGTAATCTTCGACGATGACCGTTGCCCCGGCGTGGGGGACGGGTTTGTTCATGATGTCATCCCGCGCGTAGGTTGCGGCGGTCCCGTCGGGCGCAAGAAGCATGACCGTCTCCCCGTCCGCACCAAGCCGCACATCCACCCCGGATCCCCCGTCGGAACCGGTCACGGGTGCAAACTGTGCAAACACCATCCTCGACTCAAATGGTCCCGTGACGGACGGGGGCGGAGGCTCGCGCTCAAGGCGGACGGTCGCCAGCCCGAAAAAATCCTCTTCGTCCGGTCTGTCGTCCTGCAGGAGCAGAAGCATGGCGACCTCGCGGCCGGCCAACTCGCTGCGGAAACGCAGAACGACCCCCGGCGCGGCCCCGGGGTCCGCCGAGGGCACAAGCACGGGCTCGTCAACCAAACTTGGCGCATACGCATCGGCCACGATGCGCAGCGCCGTGCCGGGCACTTTGAAGACGCGGGGGCGCTCGCCCGAGGGGCGTGCAATTTCCGCGTCGAATGGCTTCACATACAAAAACCGATCACCGGGACTTTCGATCTGAATGATACTGCGCGAGGTGGTGACACGGGAAACCGGCGGCGAATCAAGCCGCAGGGTCACATTGCCCTCGAAACCCGTGCGCAGGCCGATCATCGCCCCCACCAACAGGGTCACAATCCCGAAATGGGTCACGATAAACCCCGTGTGGCGCTTTTCCCACGGCCACCGGGTCGCGGTCACCGCAAGCAGGTTCACACAGAGCACCCCCAGCCAGACAAGAAACCAGGGCGCCTTGTAAATGTAAGCCTGCGCAATTTTGGCACTGAACCCGGATTCCGCAAATGTCGCCACGGCACAGGCGATGGCAATCGTGGCCAGCAGCACAAGGGCAAGATGCAGAGACCCCAACAGATGCACGACACGCCACACGGCCGACCGGCGGCAACGCTCCTCCACAAGACGCTTGCGATCGGCGGGGCTCATGAAACCGCTCCGCCAGAAAGCGCCGGCGCAGGAAGGGGCGCCGGCACCGCACCCTCTTCGTTCTCCGTCTCCACCGCACCGGCCGGGCCGGCATCGCGCAGCGCCCTCCATGTGACAGTGAAACTCGAGGCCAGCATGATGAGCGCCGCCGCCACCGGGTGCAGGAACCCCGCCGCCGCCAAGACAATCCCCACCGCATTGTAGCAGGCGGCAAAAAGGAGATTGCCCCGGATGGCCCGCACGGCGTGCCGCGCGGTGGCGATTGCATCGGGGATTGCAGGCAGGTTGTTGCCCGCAAGCACCGCGTCGGACACCTCGATGGCAAGGGCCGTCCCGGAGCCGATGGCGACCGACACCGAGGCCACGGCCATCGCGGCGGAATCGTTGATCCCGTCGCCGACAAAAAGCACGCGCCCGCCCGCCTCCTCGATCTCACGGACAAGGCGCGCCTTGTCGGCGGGCTGGAGGTTCCCGCGCACGCCGGGTAGATCCAGCGCCTGCGCTGCCCCGGCCGTGTCGCCGGTCATCACCTCGCACCGGATCCCCATGGCTTCAAGGCGGCCGATTGCCTCGCGCGCCCCCGCACGCAGGGTTTCACGCAGCACGGCGACCCCTGCAGGCACCCCGTCCACCACCACATAAACCAAACGGGCCCCATCCGCCGCCCCGCGCGCGGCCCGCGCGAGGTCATCCGCCCGCGCGCGCCGGGCGGGCTCGAAAACACCCGCGTTGCCAACAGCCACCACCCGTCCGTCGGCCAACCGCCCCTCAATGCCGGCACCCGGCAGCAGGCGCGTCGCGAGAATCCGGTGTCCCGCATGGTCGAACTTCCTGAAAGCCCTCGCCACCGGGTGCTCACTGGCGTCCTCGATGGCCGCGGCCATGCTCCGCAACTCCCCGCGGTCGGCCCCCTCCGAAACCACAAAGTCCACCAACTCCATCTCCTCCCGGCCAAGCGTCCCGGTTTTGTCGAAGACCACGACACCTGTGCACGCCAATTTCTCGACAAGGTCGGCGTCTTTCGGGGAAATCCCCGTCCGGACGAACCGGGCGAGCGCCGACCAGACGGCCACGGGTGTCGCGATGCCCATCGCGCACGGGCAGGCCACAAGCACCACGGCCAGCGCATGGAAAAGCGCCTGCTCCCACCCGGAAACCGACGTCCAATACACCAGCGTCCCCGCCGCCACCACCATCACAACCGGCAAAAACCACCCGGCCAACCGATCTGCCTCCCGCTGCAAACGCGCAGGCTTCGAACGCGCCGTCTTCAGAGCCTCGAACAGTTCGTCGAGCCCGCGCCCGCGCCCCGCATGCGAGGCACGCACCCTGAGCCCCCCTTCGACCGCATACGACCCCGCGCGCACCGTGTCTCCCTCCCGCTTGACCACCGGAAACGGCTCTCCCGTGAGCGCCGCCTCCCGCACAAAGGAGACCCCCCCGACAACCACGCCGT
>CAZGNH010000230.1:0-2434 GCA_964527025.1 uncultured Chthoniobacterales bacterium
GTCTTAATGGGTAACAAAAACAGAAGTCCGGGGGAGAAATGTGTCAAAATCACGCGTAGAAACCGGATTTCAAACGTAGAATCAACAGAACAATACACCCCATGGCCATCGAAGACTCAGAATCAGGATTTCAACTCTACCTGCGGCAAATCGGTCAGTATCCGCTCCTGACGCCCCAGCAGGAGGTGCGGCTTGCCGCCCGCATCAAGCGGGGGGATCGCCGCGCGAAGAACGAAATGGTGCGCTGCAACCTGCGCTTGGTTGTGAAGATCGCGCGTGATTACGCGAATTTGGGGTTGCCCCTGCTGGATTTGATTTCGGAGGGCAACATCGGCCTGATGAAGGCGGTCGAGCGTTTCGATCCCCAGAAGGGCGGCAAATTGAGCACATATGCGTCGTGGTGGATCAAGCAGTCGATCAAGCGGGCTCTGGCCAACCAGAGCAAGACGATCCGCCTGCCCGTCCACCTGGTGGACAAGATCGCCAAGGTGCGCCGCGTCTCGATGCAAATGACCGAGGCGCTCGGGCGCGAACCGACCGACGACGAACTCGCGGAGGAAATCGGCCTGTCTTCGTCGAAAATTTCACAGCTCAAGAGCGCGGCAACGCGTCCCACTTCGCTGGACCAACCCATCGGTGATGACGACACGACCGAGTTCGGAGAGATTGTCGGGGACGAGGCGGCCGAGGATCCCTTCGAGGCGCTGCGTGACAAAGACCTGCGCGAGGAGGTCGGGGACTTGCTCGGGGTGCTCGACGACCGGGAACGCAAGATCCTCAACCACCGCTTCGGCCTTGACGGCAAGAAGCCGAAGACCCTCGAAGAGGTGGGGGTCAAGTTCGGGGTGACACGCGAGCGGATCCGCCAGCTCCAAAACATCGCTCTGTTCAAACTGCGCAAGGCGCTCGGGAAAAAGGAAAAGCGCAAGGCGGATCAGCCCGTCGGGTGATCATCCACTGGTTCCGCCGGGACCTTCGCATCACCGACAATCCATCGCTTGCCGCGGCGGCGCGGGATGCAGGCGAAGTCCTCGGCGTGTATATCCTGAGCGGATGGCGCGGTTCACACGGGTGGACGGGCCCGATGCGCCAGGAGTTCCTGTGCGGATGCCTCGCATCCCTTGACGAAAACCTCGAGGCAGCTGGCGGACGGCTCGTGATCCGTGATGGCGACCCGGTGGATGCCCTCCTTGCTCTGGCCGCGGAGACCGGCGCAACGGCGGTCTATTTCAACCGGGACCCGGATCCCCACGGACGCGCAACCGAGAGGCGGCTCATCGAACGGGCCGGACGCCTGACTGTCCGCGCCTTCAAAGACGTCTGCATCCACGAGCGCGACGAGGTCCTGACGGCGGCCGGCGGGCCGTTCCGGGTTTTTTCGCCCTATGCGCGCGCATGGTCGGCCCTTCCGAAGCCGCCCGTTGGCGGAAAAATCCGCGGGCTGACCCGCGGCACGCGGCACGTCGCATCGCTGGATCTTCCGACCCCTGCCCGGTGGAACCTGACCTGCCGCGGCACGATCCCCGAAGCCGGGGAACAGGCCGCCCGCAAGCGCCTTGCCTCTTTCCTGGCAGGTGGCATCACACACTACGCGGAACGCAGGAACACCCCGGCCGGACAAACCACTTCAAGAATATCCCAGGATCTGCGCTTCGGGCTCCTTTCGATCCGGGAGGTGCATGCACGGTGCATCGGGAAGGCGGCGGGTCTTCCTCCGGCCGGCCGCAAAAGCGTCGAACGGTTTGTCGCGGAGCTGATCTGGCGCGAATTTTACATGGCCGTGTTGTGGCATTTTCCGGAGGTGCTCGAGGTCGGGTTCAATCCGAAATTCCGGGGGATGGTCTGGCCGGGGACCGATGCGGCGCTGCGCCGGTGGTGCGAGGGACAGACCGGGTTCCCGATCGTCGATGCGGCCATGCGCCAGCTCGCGTCCACCGGCTTCATGCACAACCGCACCCGCATGATCACCGCCATGTTCCTCACCAAGGACCTCCACATGGATTGGAGGCTCGGCGAACGCCACTTCATGCAAAACCTCGTCGACGGCGAAATCTCGAGCAACAACGGAGGATGGCAATGGAGTGCCGGCACCGGAGCCGACGCCGCCCCCTACTTCCGCATCCAAAACCCATGGACCCAAACCGCGCGCTTCGACCCCGACGGCACCTACATCAAATCGTGGGTTCCCGAACTGCGTGATGTGCCGCCGCAACGCCTTGCCACACCGCCCGCCAACGGACGCCCTCTCGCACCGGGCTACCCAACTCCAATCGTCGATCACGCAAAAGCCCGCCAAATCACCCTGAATCTCTTTGCGGATCGCCGGTAGATCCCGGATCATCCGCCACCTCCAAAACCGACTCCGACGACTCCGGCGGCTCCGGCGGCTCCGGCGGCTCCGGCGGCTCCGGCGGCTCCGACGACTCCCACGGCT
>CAZGNH010000231.1:0-8902 GCA_964527025.1 uncultured Chthoniobacterales bacterium
CGGCCCCGCCACCAAGCCGACTGCGCCGTTTTCAAAGGGGTGCCCTCATAAAGAATCCGATGGGCCCGATCCCCTTCGCGCCACCCGCTGTCCCACAAGTCCGGCTTTCCCTGCGCCAGCAAATCTTCCGCACCGGCCACCTGCAACTGCCATGCGCTCTGACTCTCCATCCCCTGCAACCGCCAGGAAAATTGCAGGTGCGATGTTTCCAAGCCGATGGGGTTCACGCGGGTATCGGTTCGCAAATCAACGGCTCCGGAACGGGTGCCATCTCCACCAGCAGCCAGCACCATTGGCCCGCAGGCCGGCAGCAACACGCCTAGAATCCCTAGAAGCAAGGCCACTCGAAAGTGCGGGGGGAAACCTGGTTTCACCTTGCAAGCCCCCTCGTTTTTTCGTGCAGCACACCGGTCATTTGGTGGTCCGGCGCGCCGTCACGGGCAAAGCCGGCAGAGTCTTCAAAGTAGTGGAAGTTGAAGCGCCCGGAGGGGGCGGCTTCTCCATCGGTGTAGACGGACATGATATCGCCGGAAGACGTCGGGGAGTCCAGCCACTTGAATTCCAGATCGAGCGGCTGACCGGGCGGCAGGTGGAGTGAGGTGCGCGGAATGGCGATCTCGATGCCGGCGCCTGCCACGCGGTAGTCCACTTCGGCAACATCCTTCCAGTTCCAGCTTCCGGAACTCGTTGACAGCACGGCTTTCCCGTCCGCCGCATAGCGATCCACCATAAACTCGTACCCTTCCCATCCGGTGGTTTTATTCCGGTCGGCATCGATGAACAGCTGCATCCAGTGCGGATCGGCAGGGTTTGTCAGGTCGGTGGCTGCTTCCACATGGAAGTAGATGTTCGAACTATCGCGCGCCACCTTGGCACCGATGATATCGTTGCGGGCGGTGTGGTTGGTGTAGTGAATCGGCTCACCGGTCGAGGGGTCCTTGTATCCGTGGCCATTGCGCAACCGGACATTCCCCCGGCTGGCCCGGAAATGAGGTGCAACATCCATCCAGTCGGCAAAGGACCCGTCGATTGCGATGGTCTTCGGACCTGAAGCCGATGGCGGCGGCTCCATGCCCTTGAATCGTCGGATGTTGGCAATAAGCTGGTAGTAGTAATTGTCGCCGTAGCCGCCTTTCATCGGTTCGATGTCACGGCTGTTCTCTTTGTCGAACTGGTCCGGGAAGGCGTTGGAGACCCCCTGCCAGTTTTCGACGCGTCCCGCGACCCACTCGTTCCAGCCCGTGACGAAAACAATATCCGGATCGACCTGCAACGCGCGATCCCACTGCTCTTGGAAGTTGTAGCCGTAGAGATAGGAATCGGGGGACAGTTTTTTAAACCGGTCAACGGTTGTAAAGCTGCGTCCGCGGATCTTCGGCCCGTTCATGGCCGCAATGGCGTCGGTTTTTTCAGACCAGTTCTGGGCCACGCCAACCGGCATGAGTTCATAGTGCCCCCCACCCTTGTCCACATAGCCGTGCTGCGGTGCCAGTTCCAGCCAGCCCCAATCATCGCTCCTTTGAGGACCCGCCAGATACGACGACTGCCCGGGGCGAAAGGTGAAAAAGTCTTTGACCAGCGCCTGCTTCGCCGGATCGACTTCTGCCTCGATGCGGACTGCATTCGTCGAGTTGCCACTGGTGAGATTGCCATAGGATCCTCCAACCCTTATCCGGGCCTGGTAATCGCCGGAAACGGGCGAGCCGTTGAAATAGCTCGTGGTTCCAGCAGTCTCTTCGGAATACTTCCAGACCCCGACCTCCGACCGCGCATCGGACAGTTCCCACACATAGTCGCCTGCCGGAAGCTCCGTGAAGGTCAGCGCCAGCCAGGCATTGTCGTTGAAATTCACGAACGTTTTGCTGGCAAGGGGGTCTTGGGCCACGGAGCTGGCATAGCTGATGTGGTCCCATGCATACAGCGACAGGGTCAGATCCCCGATCGCATTGCCCCAGCTGGGGCACTTCACCTGGATTCCTGTGAATGCCGAACCTGCGGAAAATTTCATGCCTGCGGAATCCGCAGGATATGGGGTCTCACACACTTCGGGATATGCCATGACCACCGGCTTTCCGTCCCACATGAACCATGAGTCCCGGAATTTTTCGATGCTGTAGAGATCCTCATACAACTGCACCAAGGCCTCGGCGGTGCTGCGCTGTGGCCAGAAATTGAGCATGAAGGCAAACTGCGGGGTGGCCACTCCCTCGGCACGCATTTCCTCCATGACCTCTCCAACGGCTTCGTAGCCCTCCTTGTAGGTATTGAAGCCGTTTGTGGCATCATAAAACAGCACATCCACCCCCGCATCCGCCAGCATTTCAAGCTGCTTGCGGATCACCCACTTGTCCATCCCGTCGTAGTAGCCGAACAGCGACTCGCCCCAATGGAAGGCGCCGCCATCTTTGTAAGGATCCCAGTTCGGATGGAAGTAGTCGTTGATCATCGCCGGATCGGTGATGATTTTGCTGAGATCATATGCTTTGCTGTTCTGCGAGTGGCCCGCATGCCACGTCCAATAAAACATGGCCACCGTCTTCCCCGGACGGACATCCCCCACTTCCTTGTAAGTCGGAAGCGCACGCCCCAGCGCATCGGTCGCCGGGTGATTCACGCCCGGGCTTTGGGCCATCACATGACCAACCAGCATCGGAAATACGGCCCATAGGATTTGCTTCCTCATGAAACCGATCCCCTTCTTTTTCATCTGCGGCCCTGCCCGACCTTTTCCTGTAGGGGCAGGTCACGCGAGCTTCCACCTGCTTTGATGGTGTAATCGCCCGGCGGCACAACCCACTTTTCCTGCTCCATGTCGAAGGTGGCGAAGGCGTCGGGGCCGAGTTCCATCTCGACTGTGGAGGTCTCCCCGGGTTGGAGAAGCACTTTGCGGAAACCTTTGAGTTCGTGCACCGGACGGTCCGCTGCGCCTTCGGGCGCACCGACATACAATTGCGCGACCTCGGCGCCCGCAATCTTCCCGCGGTTGGTCACCGTGAACGACACCTTCACCTTGTCGCCGTCCGGCGCGACCTGCAAACCGCCATACTCGAAGGTTGTGTAGCTCAAGCCATGCCCGAAGGGAAACTGCGGCTCGACGCCCTTGGTGTCGAAGTAACGGTAACCGACGAACACCCCTTCGTCATAGTGCACCGTCTCCGCATCCTGCCGGGCCAACTTGTGGACGGGCGAGTCGGCCAGCGTCTTGGGCCACGAGAACGGGAGTTTGCCCGAGGGATTAATCCTTCCGAAAAGGATGTCGGCGATGGCGTTGCCGCCTTCCATGCCCGGATACCACGCTTCCAGCACAGCGGGCACCTCGTCGATCCATCCGCCGATTTCCATCGGCGAACCGTTGATGAGCACCACCACGGTTCGCGGGTTGGCGGCAGCCACCGAGCGGATGACCGCCTCCTGCATGGCGGGAAACTTCATGTCCGTGCGGTCGCGGCCTTCGGTATCGACGCTGTGGTTAAGCCCGCCCACCACGATCACGGTATGTGCTTCCTTGGCAGCCGCCGCAAGGCCTTCGAACGCCGCCAACCGCTCCGTTTCATCCATCGGTGGCATCCATTCCAAGCGCACGGCGGCATCACCCTGGATTTTGCTGAATTCCACGCGCAAGTAGAACGGCTCCCCGCCCTTGAGGTTGATCTCGGTGGTGGCCACGGCGGAACCCCTCCCGGGGTCGGCCATGAGCAACGGGGCACCGCCGAATTCTTTGACATAGGCCGCAGCCTGCCCGCCGCCGACCGTCAGGCGGAAAGAGTAAGATCCGGTCACCGGCGGGATGATTTTCCCACTGAAGGAGGCACGGAAGAAATCGGGGGCGATTTTTTCCGGATCCGGCGACTTCATTTCCCAGAGGAAATCAACAGCCGGTTCCAGACGGGTGACGGTCGGCGGACCGACAGGTCGCGAGCGCACCGGCTCCCCCCGGGTGGTTTGGAAATACCGCGCCTGGAACCCGCGTTGGCCGTCCTTTTCCTCGAGGTCCTCAGCCGTGATCGGACGGTAGCCGGCGAGGTCATCGAGCGGAAAATAGACCACCTTGTCGCCCGCGATGTTTTGCACACCGGCCAACGCGGTGATTTCGTAGGGCGGATGAATGGACGAGCTGCCGCCGAGGCCGGGCAGGCAGAACCGCCGGTCGGCGCTGAAACCCGTGACAAGAATTTTGCCCGTTGCGTCGGGATCGAGCGGCAGCAGATTCCCTTCATTTTTGAGCAGGACCATGCCTTCGGCTGCCGCTTCGCGAGCCAGTTCGTAGTGCTCCTTCTTGCGGTCCGCGCCGCCTTCCGTTTGCGCCACGCCGTCGAGCAGACCGATCCGCCCCATAGTGCGCAACAGACGCCGAGCTTTGTCATCGATCACCTCCTCCGGCACCCGTCCCGCCCTCACGGCCTCAAGCAACGGCGCGCCGAAGGGGGAATTGGCCCGGAAGGGCATGGACACGTCGAGCCCGGCCAGTGCCGCCAACTCGGTCGAGCGCGTGCCGCACCAGTCGGTGATGACGAGTCCGTCGAATCCCCATCCATCCTTGAGAACATCCCGCAGCAGAAACCGGCTGTCGCTGACATACTCACCGTTGACGCGGTTGGCGGTGGTCATGACCGACCACGCCCCACCATGTTGCACGCCGGCCTTGAATGCGGGGAAATAGATTTCTTCCAAGGTCCGCCGGTCGACTTCGCTGCTGTAGCTGTTCCTGTTTTCGTCGCGATTGTTGGCAACGTAGTGTTTGATCGAGGCAGCCACCCCCGTGCTCTGCAAGCCCTGGACAAACGCCACCGTTAATTCGGAATTAAGATACGGATCCTCGGTGAAATACTCAAAAAACCGCCCATTTAGCGGATCGCGGAGGATGTTGATGGCCGGTGCCAGGAGCATCGTCGCGCCTTTGGCGCGCGTTTCCAATCCCATGACCGCCGCCGCTTTCTCCATCAGCGCCGGATCCCACGAGGCCCCGAAGGCCACGCCGGTCGGAAAGCCGGTGGAGGGTCCGGGGCCCCGCGGACCGTCGGTGCAGACCATGTTCGGCAGGTTGAGACGGGGCACGCCTTTGAACTCCATCCCGCCGCCGCCCAGGCACATCGCCACTTTTTCTTCGAGCGTGAGTTGGGACAAGATCGCCTCGACCTTTTCCTCGAGCTTCGATCCGGCATGCGGAAGGCTTTTATCCATGAGCACGGACTCGTCGGGGCTGGATTTGCTACTCAAGGGTTCACCGGGGTCCGATGCCATCCGCCTAGCCTCCTCCGCTGCTTCCCACTGCTCAAATTCTTCCCGCGAGAGAATGCCATCGCCGTCGGCATCCATCCGGTTGAACAAGTCGATCCGCGCCCTGTCTCCCGGCGCGTTCGGGTTGTCCTTGGCAGCTTTTTGACGCATTTCCAGGAATTCCTCCTGCGTCACGGTTCCGTCTTTGTTCATGTCGAGCCAGGAAAACATATCCTGCGCGCATGCGGCGGAGAATGCGGCCAGGAGAATTGCGATACTTGTGAGGCGTTTTTTCATAAAGGGTTTCCCTTTTGTCTTAGTTGCGATGCATCACGGACGCTGCCGGTGCCGGGTCGGCAGGGTAACCTCCTCGGTGCAGCCGTAGTGCTCGCGCAGGCGGGTCAATTCCGCTTTGAGTTCTTCAACCACGCCGGCGTATTCAGGGTCGGCATACACATTGTTGACTTGATGCGGATCCTGCTGCCCGTCGAAGAGCTGCCACACGCGGGTCTCAGGCGAATAAAACAGGGTGTAGCGCTCCGTGACGACGCCATAGTGCTGCGGCACGTTGTGAGAAATCTCGCTGAAGTAGCGGTAATAAACGCTCTCACGCCAGTCGGATGGTGTCTCCCCGCAAAGAATGGGCACCAGCGAATAACCGTGCAACCCATCCGGCGCATCCCCCCCCGCCATGTCCATGAACGTCGGCGCGTAGTCGATGTTTTGGATCATTTCCTGAAAACGCGTGCCGGGTTCCACGACCCCGGGCCACCGGATAATGAACGGCATGTGCACGGATTCCTTGTAAATCCAGCGCTTGTCGAACCAGCCGTGCTCGCCCATGAAAAAGCCCTGGTCGGAGGAATAGATGACGATGGTATTGTCCTCGAGACCCTGCGCTTTCAACTCATCCAGGATGCGCCCGATATTGTCGTCCATCGACTTGATCGTGCGCAGATAGTCTTTCATGTAGTGCTGGTATTTCCAGCGGGTGAGGTCATCACCCTCGGGTGCCAAACGAGCGAACTCTTCGTTGCGCTTCCTGTAGAGCGGGTTGTTCCTCAGGTGCGACCACAGGCGCGGGTAGTTGTCCCCGACCTTGAGATCGATGTTGAGCCGCATGTCGTCGGCAATCGTCATCTTGGTTTCTTTTTCGGCCCGCGAGCGCCCCGCGTAATCATCAAAAAGCGTTTCCGGCTCGGGAATGAAAACATCATCCAGCCAGTCGGCGTATTTCTTGGGAACCTCCCAGATGCGGTGCGGCGCCTTGTGCTGCACGGCGAGGAAGAAGGGTTTGTCCTTGTCCCGATCTCTCAACCACTCGATCGAGCGGTCGGTGATGATGTCGGTGACGTAGCCTTGGAACTTGCTCCGGCTGCCATCCTTTTCAATGAAGGTCGGGTCGTAATAATCGCCCTGGCCGGGCAGGATCGACCACTCCTCAAATGTCGGGGTGCTGTTTTCGATGTG
Organism: uncultured Chthoniobacterales bacterium; assembly: GCA_964527025.1. Taxonomy (GTDB): domain Bacteria; phylum Verrucomicrobiota; class Verrucomicrobiia; order Chthoniobacterales; family Terrimicrobiaceae; genus CAZGNH01. The sequence continues at coordinate 6,688 of CAZGNH010000231.1, forward strand.
GAATTTGCCGATTAAAGCGGTCTGGTAGCCCAGCTTGCGCAAGCCATCCGGGAAGGTCCACAGGTGCGGATGGATTGGAGCCCGCTCGAGAATATTGCGCACGCCGTGCGCATGACTGTGCAGCCCGGTGAGAATGGATGCCCGGCTCGGGGAGCAAATGGAATTGCCGCAATAACTGTTCTCGAACAAGCCGCCCTGCTCGGCCAGCCGGTCGATATTCGGCGTAATCTTGTGTTCGCGGCAGAATTCGGAAAGCCGCCAGTTGTAGGCGCCGATCGTCTGCAACGAATGGTCGTCGGAAAAAATGAAGACGATGTTGGGGCGTTGTTCCCCGGCCTGCGCACTGAACGCTGTCGCAACGGGAAGGGCGACCGCACAGGCGGCCCGTGCCGGCCAGGATGCCCCGCGACATGAGTCCGTAGCCGCACGCGTAAGCGAGTGGATCTGACCGGCGCGTCCTCCCGTCCAAAATCTTACGATTTCGGCTACAGCGCGCATCGGAAACGCAACCGCACGCGTGAGCGTGTAGCCACACGCGTGAGCGTGTGGAGGCGGGTCCTCTCGCGTTTCGGATGTCGTGGAATGGCGCATCATGTTCATGGTTTTCTTGTGTTCGGGAATAAGTCTGCTTTTTGTTGCAGGATTTCAAAACGTGGATCGGTTGACGGATCACGGATGGCGCGGTCTTCGCCGAGGTATTGACGGCGAAAATCCGCAAAGGGATCGGCCCGGACTTCCGCTGCGGGGTCGTAGTCCGGATTGAGCGCGGGCGTGTAGCGCACGGCGACGTTGGCATCGAGCCAGTCGTGGAGTTCGACGAAAAGTTCGCGCGCCAGCTCCGGATTTGCCTCCACGAGATTGCGCTGCTCGTGCGGGTCTTCGGCCAGATCGTGGAGATAAAGCCGTCCGGACCAATCATGGATCAGCTTGTCGTTTCCACGCAGGATGGCCGAGTGCGGGGTCAGCGGCAGTCCGTCCTCCGGGTGCAGGGGGGCGACATTGAACGGGTAATGCCAGTAAAACGTGTCGCGAGGGTATCGGCCTTGCGTGTTGGCGGGATCGGCAAAGAGCGGCACCAGACTCCGCCCGTCGATGCCCTCCCCCTCAAACAGAGCGGGGTCGCCACCCGCCGCATCGAGAAGTGTCGGAAAAATATCGCATACATCCACAGAGACATCCGTCCATGTGTCGGCGGGGATGACCCCCGGCCAGCGCATGATTAGCGGCACGCGGACGCCGCCCTCGAAGAGCATGGCCTTGCCCCCCTTGAGGGGCGCATTGCTGGTGACGGGTTCTCCACCGGCTTGCGTGACCCAGGACACACCGCCATTATCGCTGAGAAAGACAACGAGGGTGTTGTCGGTGAGTCCGCTTTCCTCAAGAGCCGCAACCACAGCACCGACCGAATCGTCGAGGCTTTTGATCATGCCGGCGTAGACCGGATTGTGGTGGCCGTTCCACCCCCTGGTCTTTTTCTTTTCAAAGTGGGCAATGTCCTCCGGTTTGGCTTCCAGCGGGGAGTGCGGGGCGAAGTGGGCGAGCAAAAGCAGGAACGGCTGTTCGGGCTGTTCGCGGGAGTGCGGGCGGATGAAATCGACGGCCTGCGCGGTCAATTCGTCGGTGAGGTATTCGTGGCCGAAGTCCTTTCCGCTGCTGCCGATGTGGGAGTGTCCGGGCGCAAGCGGTGGGGTGTGGGGCTCAACTCCGTTCCAACGTTCCCGCCAGTCGAAATACGGAGAAGCGCCGGCATCGTAAAAGCTGATCGTCTCAAATCCCTGGTCGTGGGGCTGATACCCCTCCGCGCCATGTCCGCCGAGATGCCACTTGCCGATGAATGCGGACCGGTAGCCGGGAAGAGCCTCCGCGAAGGTGGTTTCATCGCGCCCCCGGTCACCAGGCCGACCCGCAGGCAGCGCGAGCAACGTGGTTCCGTTCAGCAGGGCCTGCGGAGTGGCAATCGCATCGCCCCAATAGACGGCATCATGCGGCATGTAGTCGCCCGGCGGCTCCAGCCCGTGCGCGGCCCAGGAACGGGCAAGATGCGGCGTGGCCGTGGTGAAACCAATCCTTGCGGCGTGACGCCCGGTCAGCAGGCTGGCGCGCGTGGGCGAGCACAATTGCGTCGCCCGCGCCTGATAAAAAGAAAGCCCCTGCGCGGCCAAGCGGTCGATGTGCGGTGTCTCGTAGAATTGATCCTCAGCCGGAACACCGGTGG
>CAZGNH010000232.1:0-1967 GCA_964527025.1 uncultured Chthoniobacterales bacterium
GCGGTTTTCCGCGGCGCGGGAATTTTCGGGATCTTGGTTTAGGACGGTGTCGTAATGGCCGACGGCGTCTTGCCAGTCCGATTTTTTTTCATCTTTGGCTGTGGTGGATTCGCCGCGGCGAACGAGGGCGTTGGCGAGGTTGTAGGCGGCTTCGCGGCGGAGATCCATGGGTGTGGATGCGTCCTGTGCGGCGAGGGTTTTTGAGAAGTGGCCGACGGCGCTTTGGTAATCCCCGAGTTTGTAGGCGGCGGCACCGGCATTGAATTCGAGTGCTGGGGAATCGGGTTTGCGGATCAGGCCGCGGGCGTAATCATCGAGGGCTCCTTGGTAGTCTCCCTGCTCGTAGGCCTCGTTGCCGGTGCGGGCGGTTGCCGGTGGCTGGGCGGCCAGCAGGGCAAGGAGAGTGATTGCTGCGGCCCGCGCGCGGGCGAATCGCCATTTGCGTTCTCCGAGCACCATCCAGAAAGCCAGCAGGACGGTGGCGGCGGCGAGTGGCCACTGGTAGCGCTCGATGGGCTGGCGGGAGGCGAATGCGCCGCGCGCGGTGGCTTCGAGGGGGAGGATGCCGCGTTCGAGGATTGCGCGTGCGGTCTCGGGCCCGAGGGGTTCGTAAAATCCTTCGGTGACTGTCGCGATTTCGCGCAGGCGTTCCTCATCGAGGCGGCTGAGAACGGGTTTGCCGGCTTGGTCGCGCACAAAATCTTTTTGTCCGCGAGCGCCCTCGATGGGAATGAGAGATCCCTCTCCTGAGCCCACCCCGACAGTAAAAATGCGGATTCCCTCGTTGAGCGCCCCGCGGGCTGCGGCAACTCCGTCGGCATCCAGTTCCTCGCCGTCGGTCACAATCACAAGAGCGCGCGTCTGCCCCTCCCCCTTTCCAAAGGCCTTCTCCGCGGTCCGGATGGCCTGTGCGATGTTGGTGCCCCCTTTGGGGATGAGCGTTGGATCCAGCTCGTCGAGCGCGGCAAGGATCGCCGAGCGGTCAAGGGTCAGGGGCACCTGCAAAAATGCCGACCCCGCAAAGGCAATCACGCCGAAGCGGTCGCCCGCAGCGAGATTCAGCAAATCCTTGCCGAACAATTGGGCCCGTGCGAGCCGGTTGGGCTGCACATCGACGGCCAGCATCGAGCGGGAGACATCGACCGCAAGGATGATATCCCGGCCCGTCTCCGGTGCGGAACGCTCGGTCGTGCCCATGCGCGGCCCTGCCAGCGCGACAACCGCAAAGGTCACCGCACCCAGGATCAACACCGCCCGGAAAAACCGGAGGCCTTTGCTGGCGGCACCCGCGAGCTGCGCCCGCAGCCGGGGAGCAACCACGCGCCCGACAAGCCGCTCGCCGCGCGCCTGCGACCATACAAGCAACACCGCCAGCACCGGCACAAGCGCCAGCGCCAGCAACCACATCGGGCGGGCAAATGTCAGGGCAGTCGTCTCCATAGCGTTTGGGAAAGGCCGACTTCGGCGGCCAGCAGGGTGAGGCCCGCGGCAACCAGCCACGGGAACAAATCGCGGAACTGTGCGAAGCGCTCGACCTCGATCTTCGTCTTCTCGAGCTGGTCGATGGCGGTGAAGATCCCCTCGAGGGTTTTCGTGTCGGTTGCCCGGAAATATTCCCCGTTGGTGATCGAAGCGATCTGCCGCAGCTCGTCCTCGCCGAAGGTCATTTCGACTTCGCGGTAAACCGTGCGCCCGAAGGGATCCTGCACCGGGAAGGGCACCGGCCCGTGCGTTCCGGCACCGATCGTATAAATCCGGATTCCGAGGGCGGAGGCGGCTTCGGCGGCGGTGAGCGGGGTCACGCGGCCCGAGTTGTTGTCGCCGTCGGTGAGCAGGATGATGATTTTTGTTTTGGCCTCCTTGTCCTTGAGGCGGTTCGAAGCCAGGGCGATGGCGGATCCGATGGCGGTGCCGTCCTCGACCATGCCGGTTTGGAGGCGGTCGAGGTTGGCGATGAGCCAGTCGTG
>CAZGNH010000233.1:0-1536 GCA_964527025.1 uncultured Chthoniobacterales bacterium
GGTGGCTTTCACCGGCCGCCACCAGCGTGCCGGAAATGCCGTCCGGCAGGTCAATGGAAAGGCGGCGGACCGACCCCGGGGTGGTCCACTCCACCCTTATGCTGCCCCGGGGGGTGATGAGTTGCCCCGAAGCCGCGGGCAATGCGTCCAGAAGCGGTTCGATCCGCACCTGCGCCCCGCCCGGTTGCAGCACCCGGATTCCCAGCAGGATGGTCAGGCAGTCCACGATGGGATGGGCGCTGTAGCCGTGGCACAGTGATCTCCAGTAGACGGGGTCCTCGGCCCAAGTCGAGAGACCGTAGCCGATCATTTCGCGGTAGGGGGCGCCGAGGTGATCAAGCGAATAAATTCCCAATTCCGCCCGAGCGAGCCTGACAAAGAAAACGCCCATGAATGAAGCCGGGGTCATCGTCCCGTCCACAAACGCCTGCCGCAGGGCGGCTGTTTGCTCCGCGGCGGGCACGCCGGCCAGAACGGCGAAGGCATTTCCCAGCTGGCTGGCACAGGCTGGTTCCAGGACATTTTCCGCGTAGCGCCCGGCCTCTTTATTCCAAAAGGTTTTTTGGATGGCACCCCGTGCCTTCTCCCAGCCCTCGAGGAAAGCGTCCGCCCGGCCGTCCTGTCCGCACCATGTGGCCAACTCGGCCGCCTGACGCAATGCCATCGCATATTTGGCACTCATCGAAAGCACCGGGCCGGCATCGGCACCGGGGGGAACCCCGCGCCTCCAGCCGGGGCACCAGTCGATCCAATTCCACCAAGGGAGGTTCTCGGGCAGTCCGGACGAACCAAGGCGGTCCTCAAAAAAGCCCAGCACCGCATCGAGCTGGCGCAGGTGCGCCCGGGCAAAATCCAGATCACCCGAGTGGAGGGTGTAGTCGCGGAGGGAGAAAACCCAATCGAGGCATTGTCCGGGAATGAAGCCCGGAAGCCGCGATGGGTAGCGGCTTCCAAGCATGCCCTCGCTGTTGAGAGACCATGCGGCCTGCTCGACGAATTGGCGGGGCAGGCGGAATTCACCGGCCCCGACCATTGTATTCAGCATGTTGATGTAGCCGTCGGTGATATATTGCAGTTGCTCGTAATACGGACAGTCAAAGTACGTCTCATGCGCGCTCAGCCGGAGAGTATGCCAACTGATGGCGTAAATTTGGTTGAGCGTGTCATCAGACGAGGTGAATGCGGCCCGGGCGTCGAGCGGGTAGCCGGTGGAAAAAATTTCCAGACTTTCCAAATGGAGGGGTTCCTCGCCGGTGGTCACCTCGAGGGCAAGATATTTGAAGGTGCGGAAGTGGTGGGGTTCGTAAGTGCCGGGCGTACCGTCCAGGCGGATTTGGTCGAAGTAGCCACCGAGAGTTCCCCGCGAATCGAAGGTCCAGCCGGTCGAATCATCGCTCCAACCAATGGCGACATCGGCCGTTGATTGGTTGGCACCAAAAATCGTCGCCCCGGGCGTCGTCTTGGGAAGGCGCAGGGCCTCGGCGTAGCGCAGGCGAAGGGTCGCTCCGGCACCGCCGGAAAACTTCAACCGCGGAA
>CAZGNH010000234.1:0-4138 GCA_964527025.1 uncultured Chthoniobacterales bacterium
CTGGATGAGCAGATTGCCCGGATGCGGGTCGGCATGGAAAAACCCATGGTCGAAAATCTGCGCGTAAATGAGGCGCGTGATGTTGCAGGCCAACTCGGAGGGATCGATGCCGGCCGCCGCGAGACCCGGGCCGTCTTCGACGGAAATCCCCGCCAAAAATTCCATCGTCAGGATTTTTGGCGTCGAAAAGTCCCGGTGGATTTCCGGCACCTTGATCCATGGATTGCCCTCGAATTGCTGGCCGAAGCGTTCGGCATTGACCGCCTCGTTGGTGAAGTCGAGCTCCTTCATGAGGGTCTCGGAAAACTCTTCGACGACACCCACCGGGTTGAGGCTCGAGAGGTCGGGGACATGCCGTTCCACCAGGGCGGCCAGATCGTGCAGGATGGCAAGATCCCGCCCGATGACCCTGGTGATATGGGGGCGCTGGATTTTGACGGCGACCGGACTGCCGTCCAGCAGCCGCGCGCGGTGCACCTGTGCGATCGACGCCGAGCCGATCGGCCTGTCCTCGAACGCGTCAAACAAACGGTCCACCGGTTCCCCAAGCTCTTCGGCAACAATTGCCCGCGCCTGGTGCGCGGGAAACGGCGGCACCCCCGACTGGAGCTTGGAAAATTCCACGTAAAAGTCGTCGGTCACCAAATCCCGCCGGGAGCTGACGATCTGGCCGAATTTGACAAACGTCGGGCCGAGTTCTTCGAGGGCGAGGCGCGCACGTTCCGGGACGGTCTTTGAAAGCATGCCGGATTCCTGAAGGGGGGGTGCCGTCACCTCCATGCCGAGGAACCGCTGCAGGGCCATCATGGGCAGTTTTTCGGCGAAACCGTATTTGTGCAGGATGCCGACGATCTCGCGGTAGCGCGGGATGTGCGACGCGAACTCAACGGCATTTTTCAGGTGGTCGAGCATGGCTGGGGAAAGCATATCACCGGCCCGCGCGGCGCAAAGTCCGCATTTTCCGCACCGCGGGATCCGGCGGGTGCGGGCCGGCGTGCGGGTTACCGGCGGTTGTCGCGCGGGGAGTAGTCGCGCGAGTAGGTGGCGATGCGGTTGCGCCACCCGTGGATCCAGCGTGCTTCGTTGCGCGCCGGCGGAGCGTTGGCGATGCGCCGGGTGAGGACCTTGTCCGCCGCGCGCGCAAACGCCGGCAGCGCCGGACCCTGCTCCGGCATGGCCTCGAGCACCTGCAGCAGCCCCCACCCCTGCCCCTTGTAGCGTTCGGAGGGCGATGTCCCCTCACCCTTGAAATTCACGTAGTCCATCAGGGCGTAGAGCCCGAGCCGTTCCCGGGCCACGCGCTGGAAATTGCGGCGGATTTTCTCACGGCTTGGCGGTGGAGCCGAAGCCAGCATTTTGGGCAGGGCGTTTTCGAGGCGCATGGCCGCGTAACGGGCCTGATCGGCAACCGTGTTTTGCAGGAGGGCGCGCAGGGTGTTCATCCGGACACTGTCCCCGGCGGCCAGAAATTCCGCGCGTGTGTTCCACGGGCAGGGACCGTCCAACCAAACCGGCAGGTCCACCCGCCGCGAACCGAGATACTCCACCAGTCCGGGAAAACTCTCCTCAAACGGCCCCCGCTTCCCCGCGGGATACCAGATGAAATGTGCGATCCCCAACGAGGCAAATTCCTCGCCGGCATTCCATGTCGTCAGCCCCTCAACCGTGCCCGCACACTCGTTTTTCCAAATCCTGCGCCCGATCTCCACCGCCTGCTCATCGGTCAGGTTCACCGCCGCAACAACGCCCCCGCCCGGCACTCCGAGGACCACCGCCATCACCACCGCCTTCCACCACATGCCCGATTCCATACGCCGGAGTGCCTGCCGCGTCAATTCCCCGCACCCGGCCGGCCATACCGCCGCCCCCCTGCGGGTTATCCGCGGTCGATGCGGTGGCGGTTGACTGCGTCCTCGTCAATCTCGACTCCAAGGCCCGGCTTGTCGGACACCTGGATATTTCCGGCCACCGGCCGGAAGGCCGGAAACATGAAATCGGTTTCCAGCGGGGTTGTATTGATTTCCATTTCGTCGCTGAGGGGATTGGCGATGACGAAGTGGGCGGTGGCGGCCACGCCCGGGCCGTAGTAAAACGAGTGGGTGATCAACCCGAGGTTCGCCACCTCGGCCATGGCCAAAATTTTCCGGCAGCACAGCAGTCCTCCGGCTTTGATCACATCGGGCTGCAAAAGATCGGCAGCCCCCTTGTCGATGAGCGTTTTGAATCCGTGGTGGGTGTATTCATTTTCACCCGCGGCAATCAGAAGATCCACGTGCTCCCTCACGTGGCGCAACCCATCGTAGTCGTCCATGGGACAAACCGGCTCTTCAAGCCAGCGAACCCCCATTTCCTCCATCCGTCGCGCCATCCCAACCGCCTCGCGGGGCGTCCAACACCCGTTGGGATCCACCGCCAGTTCCACCCCGGGGCCGATGGCCCGCCGCGTCTCCTCAACGGATGCCAGATCGCGCTGGTGGAGCTTGATCAAATGGTAGCCCTCTCCGGCAAGACGCGCGGCATCGGCGGCCGCATCGGCCGGATGCTCGTAAGGAGGCAAACTCGCATAGGCCCGGATCCGGTCCCAACAGGCTCCCCCAAGCAACCGGTAAACCGGCTGTCCACACGACTTGCCCAAAATATCCCAAAGCGCGATTTCGACGCCGCTGATGCAATTCAAAACCATCCCCTTGCGACCATAACGAAAGGTCGCCAGATACATCTTGCGCCACAACTTTTCAATCTGCCGCGGATCTTCCCCAACCAAACGCGGCTTCAACGCCTCCTCAATGAATGTCGCCACCGCACAGGGCGTCAGTCGCCACGCCTCCCCCACCCCAACAATCCCCTCGTCGGTCAACACCTTCACCAAGACGTGTCCGTCACTCTCGGTGTTCATGCCCGTCGAAGAGGGCGCAAATTCCATTTTTTGCGGAATCCGGATCGGAATCGCCTGCACGTCTGTTATTTTCATGGTTGAAAAACCTCCGGTTGTTGCGATTTTGAAACCGGCTTCGCAATCGGTGGGTGGGGCAATGCACCATGTGTTTGGCGTCGGAATCAATCCTAAATTTTTTGCTTCCCCGGGATTCCGGCTGATTTGTTGTGAAATTCCCGCCGGTGCGGTGGTGGATTTGGTATTTGGGAACTCCGCGGCTTTTCTTTCGTGCGCGATTGATTCGGGGCATGCCATCTGCTTGAATGGAGTCCGGTGAACGACGACATCCGCATAGAAAACGCCAGCCTTGAGGATTTGCCCCAGTTGGCCGATCTCCTCGACGATCTCTTTTCCCAGGAGAAAGATTTTGTTCCCAACCGGGAGAAGCAACTGCGCGGCCTGCGCCTTATTCTTGAACAGCCCTCGCGCGGACGCATCTTCGTTGCCCGCGGTCCATCGAGCATTATTGGCATGATCAACCTGTTGATCACCATCAGCACGGCCGAAGGGGGGTTTGTGCTGGTGCTTGAGGATTTGATCATCCACAAGGACCACCGCGGGCAGGGTTACGGGTCCTGTCTCCTTGAGAAAGCCGTTGCCTTTGCCAGAGAAAAAAGCTTTCTGCGGATTACGCTGCTCACCGACCGCCCCAACCACGCGGTGCGCCGCTTTTACCAAGCGCGCGGATTCGTCGAGAGTGCGATGATTCCCATGCGCCTCTACCTTGACCGCAATGACGCGTGATTCGGAATGCGATTTGGGGTTTGCGAAAGTTGATCTTTCGCGGCCCGGGCGGTGCGGGCGGCCCGAGGTGATTTTTGGCGGGGGCAAGTTGCCGGTGGAGGTGGCGGAAATTGCGCGGGCCTTGCGCGAGGCCGGCCAGAGCGTTTTGGCGACGCGGGTCGGCGCGGACCACTTCGAGGCGGTGGCCTCGGTTCTGCCGGACGCGCAATTCCATGAGCGGGCGCGGTGCGTGACCGTCGGCGCGCCGGCGGCGGCATCCGGCCACCGCGATGTGGCGGTTGTCTGCGCCGGAACGTCCGACCTGCCGGTTGCCGAGGAGGCGTGCGTCTGCCTGCGGTTTTATGGACGCGGGGTGACGCTGGTTCGCGACGTGGGCGTGGCGGGCCTGCACCGGTTGCTGGCGCGCGTGGAGGAAATCCGCTCGCACCGGGTGGTGGTGGTGGTGGCCGGCATGGAGGG
>CAZGNH010000235.1:0-9155 GCA_964527025.1 uncultured Chthoniobacterales bacterium
CCGATTCGGTTGCGGAGGATGAGTGGGTGGAGACAATGCACAAGGCTGCGGGCCTGATTGAGGCCGCGGGCGCGCCGGCAAATTGAACGTTGATTTTCACGCAACGCGGGTTCACCTTCGCGCAGTGCCATGACTTCGTCCGCGCCAACCAACGCCCTCGACCAGCTCAAGCAGTTCACCACGGTCGTCGCCGACACCGGTGACTTCGCCTCGATCAAGACATACGCACCCCAGGACGCCACCACAAACCCCACCCTCATCTTCAAGGCCGTCGGCCACCCGGAATACAAACCCCTGCTCGAGAAAGCCATCGCCGACAACAAAGGCACCAACCTCGCCGGCGAAGCCCTGCACAGGAAAATCATCGACGACCTTCTCGTGGCCTTCGGCCGGGAAATCCTGACCATTGTTCCCGGAAGGGTTTCGACCGAGGTGGACGCCCGCCTTTCCTTTGACACCGGGGCGACGGTGCAGAAGGCGCGCGCACTCATCGCCCTTTACGAGAAGGCGGGCATTGACCGCGGGCGCGTGCTCATCAAGATCGCCTCGACGTGGGAGGGGGCCGTTGCCGCGGCCGCATGCGAAAAGGAGGGCATCCATTGCAATTTGACGCTGATGTTTTCCCTGCCGCAGGCGGTGGTTTGCGCCGAGGCGGGAGTCACACTCATCTCCCCGTTCGTCGGACGCATCTACGATTACTACCGCGCGACAACCGGGCGCGCGTTCTCCGGGCCCGATGATCCGGGGGTGGCCTCGGTGCGGAAAATTTTTTCCTATTACAAGAAGTTCGGTTACCGCACGCAGGTGATGGGGGCGAGTTTCCGGAACACGGGGCAGATCCGGGAGCTTGCGGGGTGCGATTTGCTGACGATCAGCCCGGAGTTGCTCGAGGAGCTGCGCGGGAGCGGCGAGCCGGTGGAGCGCAAGCTGGATGCGGCGCAGGCTGCCGGGGAGGAGATTGCGCGGATCGGGCACGACGAGAAGACCTTCCGGTGGTTGCTGAACGAGGATGCAATGGCCACCGACAAGCTGGCGGACGGCATCCGCCGGTTTGCCGCCGATATTGTGAGCCTCGAAGAAATGATTGCGCGCGCTTTATGAAAACACCCGTCACACTGATTGCACTGTTGATTGTCCCGCTCGCGGGACTCACGGCCGCGGAGAGCGACCACCTGCCCGGCCAGACCGGATCCCTTGCGGCCCTGCTGGCTGTCGATTCGGTCCGGCGGGATTTGAACATCACGCCGGCACAGGCCGCCCGCCTCGATGCCCTGCGCACGAAATACCGCGACGAGGCCCGCGACCTGACCGCTTCGGCCGGAACGTCCACCGCCTCCCGTCGCGCCGCATGGAAGAAAATCCAAAACCTCACATCCTCCTCCAATGAAAAGGCGCTCGAGGTGTTGACTCCCGGCCAGCGGAAGAAACTGGCCGCCCACGAATACCGCTACCTTGGCGCCTCCCTGCTCTACCTGCCGGACGTGCAGAAGCGTCTCGAACTTTCGCCCGACCAGATCCGGCGGATCGGGGAGCTGCGCGACGAGGCGGAAGAGCGGATTTCGGCGGTCAATACACGGTTTGAGGCCGGGGAGATCGGTCCGCACCAGCGCAGGGCGTTGCTGCGGGACGACCGGCTTCGCCGCAATGCGCGCATCGAGGCGGTGTTGACGCGCGGGCAGCGGACCGCGCTCGAATCGACCGGCCGGCAAGACATGTGAGCGCAGGAGGGTTCCGGGGGGTTTGTGTTGCCATGGTGCCGGGAGGACTTTTCCATTGAGACCAAGGGCATGAAAACCTCCGAACGATCGGGCGGCACGACGGCCCCGGGAGCAAGGCAGGTGCTTTTCACCCGTCCGTTGGTCGATGCGTGGATCATCGCCCTTGTTGTGTTGGGATCGTTTTTTTTGAGCGCCACGATTGTGTTGTGGCGCGGGAAGATGGAGACCAGGTCCCTTGTTCCGCATCTTGTGGAATCGGCCGCCTGGAGGATTTCCCGGGAGGCTGGAGACAACGGCACCGAACCGGCGGACATCGAGGATCTCCGGGGCACGCTCAAGAAAATCCTGCGCGAACAGCCGGCGATCCGGTGCCTCGCGGTTTTGCGCGATGCGGGGCAGGGGTGGGAGGTGGTGGTTCTCGAGGGAGAATCCGAACTCCTTGGTGAGGGAAGCCCGCACACTCCCATGGGAAGCCCCGGCGCGGGAGATGACCTGTCCGGCTGGCGCGGTTCGCGCACGAGCATGCCGGGCGGGGAACCGGTTGCCTATGTGCCGATTGGAACGGGGGACTCGCACATGGTGCGGGCCGAGGGGCGCTTGGCCGGGTTGCTGCCCAACGACTGGCCGGACCTTGCCCCCGTGACAGGCATCGCAGTGACCGTCGCCGTCCTGCTCGGGTTCATCGTCTATACCGGCAGCCGCAGGTTCCACAACGCCTTCGGGCAGCTCGCCCATGCCGAGAAACGCCTGCGCGATGTCGCCGACTCCGCCGGCGAATACATCTGGGAAGTCGACGCAAACGGCCACTACACATTCCTCTCGGAGAGAGTGCGCGACGTGCTTGGCTACGCCCCCGGCGAACTCCTCGGACGGCATCCCTTCGACTTTGTTGACCGCGAGGTCTCCGCCGAGGTCCGGTCCCGCTCGGATTTTCTTGTGCGGCGCGCCGAGGCGTTCCGGGATTTCGAACACCGGATGATGCGCAAAGACGGGCGCCTCATCTGGCTGAGCGTGAACGGAGTGCCGGTGTTGGATGCGGAAGGGCGTCTGACGGGGTTCCGTGGCGCGGCCCTCGACATCTCCGAACACAAGCAATACGAGCAGGATTTGGTCCGCGAAAAGGAGGCGGCGCAGGCGGCGTCCGTCGCCAAGAGCCAGTTTCTGGCGATGATGAGCCATGAAATCCGCACACCTCTCAACAGCGTCCTCGGCTTTGCCGACCTGCTTGCCAACTCCGCGCTTGAACCCGCCCAGCGCGAAAACCTCGAAACCATCCGCACCAGCGCCACCGGCCTGATGGCCCTGCTCAACGACATCCTGGAATTTTCCCGCACCGAGGCCGGGCCGGTCAACAAACCGCAACCCACAAGGATCCGGGATTTTCTTCGGGAGGTGGTGGCGCTGCACATGCCGGTGGCGCGCGGCAAGGGAATCGACCTGCGTGTCGAGATCGAAGAGGCCGTGCCCGGATGGCTGGCATTCGACCAGGCCTGCCTCAGACAGATTTTGCTCAACCTTGTCGGCAACGCCGTGAAATTCACCGGGCGCGGGTTTGTGCGGGTGACCGTTTCGAAAGATCCGCAGGCCGGGGAGGGCGCCGGCTTCCCCTTGAAAATCGCCGTCGCCGACTCGGGTGTCGGGATCCTTCAGGAGACAAGGGAGCAGCTCTTCACGCCCTTCTCGCAGGAGGATTCCTCGCCCACCCGCAAATTCGGGGGCACCGGAATGGGTTTGGCGATCTGCCGGAAATTGGCGGGGCTGATGGGCGGAAGCGTCCGGCTGGAGGATTCCTCGCCACACGGATCGACCTTTTGCTTCTCAGGCCGTTTTGGCGAGGCTGGGTCGGACGCAACCTCCCCCACCGCAACATGCCCGCTCCCCGGGACCGCGCCACGGCACCTTCCACTGCGCGTGCTTGTCGCCGAGGACAACCCGGCCAGCCGCAAGCTCATGCAAATCATGCTCTCCAAGCAGGGCATTGCCCACGAAATCGCCGGCGACGGCCAAGAGGCTCTGGCCAAACACACGCGGCAGCCCTTCGATCTCATCCTCATGGACATCCGGATGCCGGTCATGGACGGAATCTCCACCGCGCGCGCGATCCGCGATGGGGAGGCGGCGGGCCGCCTGCCCGGGCGTGTGGTGATCGTCGCTCTCACGGCCGACGCCATGGACGGCGACCGCCGGAGCTGCCTGCAGGCGGGCATGGACGACTATCTCAGCAAGCCGGTCAACAGGGAAATGCTGGCCGCCGTGCTGGCAGCCCACGCCGCGGAAAAGTCGGGGGCTGAAAAGTCAGGGGCTGCGGAGACTGCGGGGCGGACCGAGAATTTCCGAGAGGACGACCGCATCGCGTAAGCCGCCCTTGGAAGAAAGCAGCTTGCGGAACCGGGTGGGCTCGCGCTGCTCGACAACCGCCGCCAGGCCGGGCCGCACACGCGCCCGCGGGACGGTCACCACCGGCGGAGGCGGTGTGAAAACCGGCTGCGGAACTTCCCCCCGGCGAACCTGCGGCAGCGGAGGCGGTGGCGCGGGTTCCGGCTCCTCCTCCACCGACGGAATCCCAAGCGCCTCCATCAGGCGCCGCATCGACTCGTCGGGATCTTCCTCCGGGCGCCCGGCGGGCTCCGGAACTTCGATGGAAGGCCCGACCTGTCCGTCCAAGCCCCCCCGTTCGAGTTTGCGTTTCTCGCGCATCTGCGCGGAACGCTGCATCAGCCAATTGATCAGGCTGATGAGGCCGATGATGACGAGAAGGACAAGTTGCTCCATGGATCAACCCGGCTGGTTGGATTTTTCCGGGCCTGCGATGGACTCGCGCATCGAGGTGTCCGACTGGACGTTTTTCATGCGCAGGTAATCCATGATCCCGAGGTTGCCGCTGCGGAATGCTTCGGCCATGGCCAGCGGGACCTCGGCCTCCGCCTCGACAACCTTCGCGCGCATTTCCTGCGTGCGCGCCTTCATTTCCTGCTCGCTGGCAACAGCCGCCGCACGCCGCATCTCCGCCTTGGCCTGGGCAACGACCTTGTCCGCCTCGGCCTGCTCGGCCTGCAGTTTTGCGCCGATGTTGTCGCCGATGTCCACGTCGGCGATGTCGACCGAGAGGATGTCGAAGGCCGTTCCGCTGTCGAGGCCCTTCTCGAGCACCGTCTTGGAAATCCGGTCGGGATTTTCAAGGACGTCCTTGTACGAGACGGCCGAACCGATCGAGGTGACGATGCCCTCGCCGACGCGGGCGATGATTGTCTCCTCCATGGCTCCACCGACAAAACGGTCGAGATTTGAGCGGACGGTCACCCGCGCGCGGACTTTCACCCCGATGCCGTCCCGTGCCACGGCATCAATTGTATTCTTGCCCGTGGTCGGGTTCGGGCAGTCGATGACCTTCGGGTTGATGCTGGTGCGGACGGCTTCGAGAACCGTGCGGCTCGTGCCCTTGACCGCGAGGTCAATCGCGCAGGCCCGGTTGAAATCCAGGGTGATGCCGGCCTTGTCGGCCGCAATAAGCGCGAGGACGACACTGGTCACATTGCCCCCCGACAGGTAGTGGGCCTCGAGCATGTCGGTGTCCAGCGGAAGGCCGGCTTTGACCGACGTGATCCGGCTGTCCACGATCAGACCGACCGGCACCCGGCGCAAACGCATGCCGATGAGCTTCGCGAAACCCACCGGTGCGTCGGCAATTTTGGCACGCAGCCAGACGCCGAAAAAGTTGATCAGGATGAGGACGAGGATGAGGGCGAGGACCGCGGCGATCCCCATAATCGAGAAGATGATGAGTTGTGGCATAGGAAGGGGTTTGTTGGTGAGGACAGGATCATAACCCGGATGGCGGCAAGCGCCAGAAAAACCGTTCGAATTCGACGCATGAGGTCTTGCCGGGAAATGGGGTGCGTGGCAGGGTGGCCCGGATGAAATCGCCCAAGAAAAAAGCCGCTGTCGGTCATGCCGCTCACACACAAGATGCTTCCCAGCGGGGCCTTTCCGGGGAATTCCGGCGCCCGATCAAGGTGGCGTTCGTGGGTGCGGGGAGTTTTTTCACGCCGCGGGTGTTGTTTGACATCGTGCAGACGCCCGGCAATGCGGGGGGAACGTTTGCGTTGGTTGACATTGATGCGCGGCGGTTGGATTTGTCGGCACGGATGCTGCGGAGGATGCTGCGCGGACGGAAGGGTCCGCGGTGGAAGGTGGTTGCCTCGACCGACCGGCGGGCGGTGCTGGCGGGCAGCGATTACGTGATCAATTGCATCGAGGTGAGCGGGACGGCGTGTGTCGAATTGGACAATGACATTCCGCTCAAATACGGGGTCGACCAATGCATTGGCGACACGATCGGGCCCGGGGGGCTGTTCAAGGGATTGCGGACGATCCCGGCGTTTTTGGAGATCCTGCGGGATTGCGAGGAATTGTGCCCCGGGACGCTTGTGCTCAATTACACCAACCCCATGGTGATGATGTGCACGGCGGCGGGGCGGGCAAGCCGGATCCCCGTGGTGGGGCTGTGCCACAGCGTGCAGGGAACAAGCAAGGAGCTTGCCAGGCGCGCCGGGGTTCCGCACGGGGAAATGCGCTGGGAATGCGCGGGCATCAACCACCTTGCATGGTTCACGCGGCTTGAGCACCGGGGCAAAGACCTCTACCCCGGATTGAAGAAGCGTTTTGCAGACGAGTTGCGGCGGGCGCGCGCCGAGTTGGATGCGGGCAAGGTGCCGCCCGATCTCCTTGGGACATGGTCGGGTATGGGGCCGACCGACCGGCCCGAGCACCAGCGTGATCTGGTCCGCAAGGATATGTGCCTGCGGTTCGGGGCGTTCATCACCGAGAGTTCCGGGCATCTTTCCGAATACGTGCCCTATTACCGCAAGAATCCCGAGGGGCGGAAATTGCTGCGAAGCGCGGGTGATGGCGGGAGCCGGTTTTACGCGACGAACTGGCCGAATTGGCGGCGGGGACAGGATGCGCTGCGCCGGCGGATTCTCCGCGGCGATGAGGAGGCGGATTGGAACCGGAGCTGGGAATACGCCTCATGGATCATCGAAGCGCGGGAGAAGGACACCCCATGCCGGATCCACGGAAACGTGATGAACCGCCCGGCGGGCGGGGATGGGTTGCTCATCGGCAACCTGCCCGCGGATGTCTGCGTGGAGGTGGCCTGCATGGTGGATGGCAACGGTGTCCACCCCACGGTGTATGGCGATTTGCCCCCGGCGATGGCGGCGCTCTGCCGGAGCAATCTGGCGGTGTTCGACCTTGCCGCCGAGGCGTGCCTGCACAAGAGCCGGGAGGCGGCGGTGCAGGCGTTGATGCTGGATCCGCTCACCGCGGCCGTTTGCGCGCCCGCCGAGATCCGCGCCATGGCGGACGAGATGTTTGCGGTGCAGGCGGATTATCTCCCCGGGTTCCGGTAACCGGACCGGCCCGATCCGCCCACCGTGGCCCGGAGGCCGGTATGTCCGGGGTTGCGGTGGACGGGCGGGAACTGTTAGATTATTTGTTGCGATGTCCGTTTTCCGATCCCGCTGGTTTTTGACGCTGCTTTGGGGGAACACCGTTGCCCTTTCATGGATGTGGGGCCTGGGGCTTTTCTTCTCCGTCCAATTCACCATCCTGTTCGGGCTCTTCGGGCTGCTGACCTTCGCCATTCCCAACGCACTCGGCCTCCTCGCCTTCGGCCTGATCACCCACCACATCGCCCGCCGGGAATCGGGCAGTGAATCGCTTGCCAGATTTTTCGGGTCGTGGGCGCGCCCGTTCCGTCTCGTCTTTTTCCTTTACCAGTTTCTGGCAATTGCCCTGACCCTCTTTGTCTTTTTGAAATATGGGTGGCAGTCGCTGGGGTTCGAGCCGTGGTTGTTGTATTTGCCTCTGACGCTTTTGATCGGGCTGGCGGCGGCTGTTTTGTTCGGGGAGGAGTTCGATATCCGCCGGATCAAATACAGCCACGGTGTGATGGCGTTGCTGCTGCTGGCGGCGGTGGCGGTCGTCGGGGGTGGCGCGCTCAACATGGGCACCGGGCCGTTCCGGTTTCCGCGCCTGCCGACCGACGATGCCAATTACTGGGGATACGCCATTCCGATCATCATCGGATTTTTGGTCGGTCCGTGGCTGGATTTGCAGCAGTGGCAACGGGCCATCCAGATGCACCGCGAGAGGGTTTCCGTGGCCGGGGCCTACTGGGTGGGCGCGCTGGAATTTTTCGGGCTGCTGCTTTTTCACGGGTCGCTGGCCCTGTGGGCGCTCAATCAGGGGGCGGGGCGGATGATGCGGGAGGGGCTCGCCGGCCACCAGTACGGCCATGAGACCATTTTGCGGCTTTTTTATGAGAATGCGGCGGCGATGCCCTGGGTGTTTGTGGCCTATTGCGTCTTTTTGTGCGTCTGCGTGCTCACGACGCTGGACAGCGGCTACATCTCCCTCAAATGGTATCTGCAGGAAGGCGCCGCCAAATCCAACAATCCGATCTTCACCCTCATCCCGCAGAAACTCCTCGCCTCCCCGATCCCCGCCTTCCTTGCCGCAGGATGCGTGGCCTTCGTCGCCACGGTCACCGGTCTCGAACTCGAGTATTTCATGATTTTCTACGCGACGTTTTTTGTCGGGTATTCGGCACTGGGTATTTCGCGCTGCTATTTGCGCAGCCCGGCCAACACGATTCCCCAGATCAAGATGTTCTGCATCGGCAGTCTGGCGGTGGTGATTTTTGCCTACGGGTATTTTTTGCGGTATCCGCTGTTCATGGTGCTCGGGTCGCTGCTTCCGCTCGGGTCGATCGCATGGTTGCTCCTCAAACCGGGTGCCGGGGAGGATTTCATCAGCGGGAGCGAGGAGCTCGAGGCCCAGTCGCACGACGCGGCAACCTCGGCCGGAGCGGCAGTGGCTGCTCCGGCGGCGGCGGCATCCGCCGCTGCGGGGCCCGGTGTCGAAACCGGCGGGGCCGGGACGCACGATGTGGGCGGGTATTTCGAGGGGAAGTGGTTCGTGCACTCGTTTGTGGCGACCTATGCGGACACCAATTCGGTCGGCAACGTGTATTTCGGGATGTATGCGATGTGGGTGGGCAAGACGCGCGAATTGTTCTTCAACCGTGTGATGCCCAAATTCAACCTCAAGAACACCCCGTTTTACATCCTGACGCGTTCTTTCGAGCACAAGTTCACAAGGGAGACCCGGGAGTTCGAGACCGTGAGCGTCCGGATCCGCATTGCGAACTACAACCGGAAATTCGTGACCCTCGAGCACCAAATTTACGATTCTTCGGGAAATCTGCTCGGTCACGGAAAGCAGACCCTCCTGTTTGTCTCCTCGACCGATTACAAGATGATCGATGCGCCCAGCGAGGTGATTTCCTCGTTCATTGCCTACGCATGAGAGCCGCCTGCACACTCTGGCCGGTCGCTGTTGCGGCCGCGGCCCTGTGCGCCGCGTGTGTCCCGG
>CAZGNH010000236.1:0-4319 GCA_964527025.1 uncultured Chthoniobacterales bacterium
GGCGATATTAAGCGTTCCGCTGCCGCGGATATCCCCTCCATCGGCGGCAAAAAGAGCCCTGCCGATCCCTTGAAGAGACAAGGTGCCCACATCAATCAACTGCGCCTGGATCGAAAGAGATCCCGGCCCGGTGGTCGGCGGAAAATAGTAGTTTGTTTCCGTCGTGGCCGGATTGTCTTGCTTGAAGGGCTGAAAGGTATCGCCCGGGGGCCTGAACTCCTGCCCAACCGCAACATACGGAGCACTGATCGTAACCGGGCTGTCCGCCTGAATCACACCCCCTCCCGCCACACGCACAAACCCACGCGCCGTGATGCTCACCGGACCACGGAACTCCACGTTCCCGCCAAACGGTATCGGCTCCCTGTCCGCAAAATACTCGAACCCCAGATCCAGCGAGTCAAATCCGCCCGCCTCAAATCGGGCGATGGAAAAATATCCGATGCCGCGGTTGGTGTTTCCTCCGGCGAAGAGGGCTGCAAGGTTGGTTTGACCGGCCATGAGCGCCGTGACATCACCGTAGGCGGAGGTGTTGCCGAAGGCCGAGGCACTGCCCGATTGTTCGACGACGAGGTTGATGTCGGCGCCTGTGCGGGGTTCTCCGTCGGCGTAGAAGCGTCCCGAGCCGACCGAGAGAACACCGCCAAGGGCCGACGGGCCGCCCGCACGCCCGATGAGGGTTGCGTCGGAATAAAGCATTTCCCCTCCAAGCAGCTCGATGAATCCGCCGTCGCTGTCCATGCGCACGGGAACTCCGCGCCTGCCCCATGGCGTGGTGTTGATGCCCGCATTGCGGGGAACGAGTGGCAACTGCGTGTTGCCGAGCCGGCTGGGGTGGAAATCGAGCACGGCCGAGGTGCCGGAAACATCGAGCACGGCTCCCGCTTCGGCAAAAATATTTCCCGAGATGCGGATCGATCCGCCGGGGTGGATGATTCCCGAGCGGCGTCCGAAGGGGTCGGGCAGCATGACGGTTGTTCCGGCCGCCGAGAGGCGGGCCCGGGGGCCGATGTAGACGGTGGGAAGCGCGAAGGACACAAGTGATTTGAGATCTCCCGGCACGGGGAAGGATCCGGCACCGGTAATCGAGATGGCGCCGCCGGGTGCCTCGATCGTGCCAAGCACCGACACAAGCTGTCCTTTCACGCTCACAGCCGCCCCGGGATCGGTCCGGATCACGGACCCCTCTTCAAGCACCACCAGCCCAAGGGCCTCGATCACCCCGGTCGTGAAGCCGTCGTCCACCCCCACACCCTCCAGCGAGAGACTCGTCGCCGGACGGATGCCCACCGGCTTGAGGAACGGACGCACGGCCATCGTCCCGCGCGGGCGCGCGTAGGGAGTCAGCACAAAATTTTCGGAGACCGGCTCGATGACTGTTCCCGCCGCAAGGCGCACGGCGGGAACCAGATTGCCGGCGGCGTCGCGCCCCCCGATGCCGATGAGAGAAAATTTCCGGAATCCTCCCTGCTGGAAGAACGAGGGATCGAGGAGGAGACCGCCTTCCGGAGCCGCCCCGCCGCCGATTTGGATTTGGTTGGCTTTGAGGGTGAGGGTTCCTCCGGTGCGTCCGCCGTAGGCCTGCATGCGCCCGTCGAGCACCAGTTCGCCCCCGATGCTGGTTGGCACCACCGTGTCCTGACCGGCCAGCACCGCGATGTCGCCTCCACGTCCGTAGACAAAGCCTCCCGCTGCCTTTGCCCACACGCCCCCGGACGCCTCGAGGAGGCTGCCCACGGGAAGCACCACCGAGTAGCCTTCGAGCGTGATGGAACCACCGTCGGTCAGACGCCCGTCCACCATCGCAAGGGGAGACGTCGGGCGGTCGTCAACCATCATCCCGGCCACGTTGATGGCGACCCCCTCATCCAGGACGATGCGCCCGCGGTCCGGCAGGGGCGCGGGGGCGGGTCCGATTCCCCAAAGTCCGCGCACCTGCAGCTCCTCGAGGAGAAAAGGCGAGAAATTCACCGCGCGCAGGGTGATGGTGCCTCCGGGCGCGACAAGATCCGAACGGACGTTCACGTTGGCGGCCCGTGCGATGAGGGCTCCCCCCGCGGGCAGCACAACCGGGCGGGAGCCCCCGATCACCACGTCGCCCTCACGGTTGTCGATCTCAACCCGCCCGAAGCCGCCGCCCTCGTTTGTGAAGATCGCGCTGCCGATCGTAAAGGGCGCGCCGGCAGAGGCGGCCACCGGTGGCGCGGCCTCTCCCACGAGAGTGAACGGAGGAGCGGTTCCCATCGAGCCGTGTCCGTCCACGATGCGGACTTCCGGGGGCACGGGCGAATACTCGAGGAAGCGGAAAACCGTTGCGGAAACATCAACCCGCTTTTGCCCGCGGAAATTGAGGGCGAATTTCCCCGGTTCGGGCGGGGACTCCTGCTGGCGGGGTCCTTTGATGGTGCGTCCGAGGAGCGTGCCCTCGAGGATGAGGGTCGGCGCCGTGAAATTCATTGTTCCCCCGGCCGCCCCCTCGATGTATGTCTTCTGGTTGTAGGAGCCAAGGGGCGCGAGGGCGTGCGCATACGTCTTCGTGACGCCCCATTTGGCGGAGGTGTGGGTTGCCTGCCCGGTGTAAACGCCGTCGTAGGTGACATCCGGTGTCGCTTGGTCAACCGGGATGATGTGGCGCCCGCCGCGCAGCAGGCGCGAGGTCTGGATCCGCCCGCCCTCATGCTGGAGCGAGCCCCCGGAAACGTCCAACGTGGCACCCTCCCTCACGATGATCGCATTGCCGGCCCGGATGTCCAGCGTGCCGCCCATGGCGGTCAACTGCGCCACGTCACGCTCGATGATGTTCAGCAGGCCGCTCAAGTCGCCGAGAGGCGTCCCATACCACTGGCGCCCGCCATAAATTCCCGAGCGCCGGATGTCCACAACGAGGGCCAACCCCCGCAGATCCGTGTTGCGCAACAAGGGGGAATCGGCCAACTCGGCCCCGCGAAGCTGGACATCGAGGATGTGCTGGGTGAGGGGAACAAACGCCTGTTGCGTTCCGCTCACATCAAGCAGGGCACCGCGGTCCACATAGACCTGCCCGGTGTTGAAGAAAAAGGTCTGTGTGCTGCCCGAGAAAAAGCTGGGCAGCGAGGTCTCGACTTTGGGGGGATCAGCCGCGGTAAAAACCGTCCGGTTGTTGTCAATGTCCACGTAGGGCCACGAACCGGCGCGGATCGAGACAAGCGCGGATGGGGCAAGCAGGATCGAGCCGGAGTCAAAATGAACCGTGTGGCCCTCGATGTTG
This sequence comes from uncultured Chthoniobacterales bacterium, assembly GCA_964527025.1. Taxonomy (GTDB): domain Bacteria; phylum Verrucomicrobiota; class Verrucomicrobiia; order Chthoniobacterales; family Terrimicrobiaceae; genus CAZGNH01. Next base: position 3,248 of record CAZGNH010000236.1, read on the forward strand.
ATGCGCGAGCGCTCGCGCAGCCCGGTCCCGGGGACTTTTTTGGTGCTTTCAAGGTCCGGAAGGATGCGGGTGACGCTGTCCGGGCCGAATTGGACCAAGCCGGTGAACTGATTCAGGAAAATGGGAGCGCCGAAGCCGGTCTGGCCGTCATTGTCGAAGTTCGGGTTGGCGGTGGCACCATAGCTGGCGAGGATGTCAATGCGCCCGTTGAGGTTGACGGTGGTCGAGCTGTCCATGGCACCGAGCTGCTCGATGCGGCGCCCAACGGCGAGTATGCTTCCCGTGCGGGCCTCGATAAGCCCCCGGTTCGTGACCCGGCCCGCATAGTCGCCCACCGCGCCCACCCAAACATCGAGACCGCGCAGACTCGGGTCGTCCTGCCGGTGGGCCTGCACACCGACCTGCAGGCCGGCGGCCAGAATCGTCTGGCCGGCCGGTGTGCTGATAACCCCCTCGTTGACAACATTGGCTCCCACAAGCATGACACGGCCTCCGTTTCCATCGGCGCTTGTCGGCCCTTGAAGCAGAGCTCCGGCCTGCACGACAACGTCACCATAGCGGAAGCCGGGCGGAACCGGCGGGGGGATGAACTCCGAAGTTCCGTCACTGCCACCCGGAACGGAGAGGGCGGAGAAGAGAAATTGTGCATCACGGTTGTTGAGCAGGCCCTGTTGAATGAGGTTGGTGTTGATGGGAAGGGTGGTGGCGACGAAGGTGCGGGCTTCGACGCGGGCGCCCGACTCGAAGCGGATGCCGTTGGGGTTTTCGAGATAGACTTGGCCGGGGGCGAGGATCGAGCCGGCGATGCGGGATTCGCTGTTGCCGAGGACATGGTTGAAGGCGATCCATTTGCCCGTGTCGTCTTTGCCGGCGGATTGGTCGAATTTGAGGATTGTCCCGCGTCCGACGTTGAATGTGTTCCAGTAGAGCCGGGCTGTGGCTGCGGTTTGGACGATGTTGACGATGGCACCGGCTTGGGTCGGGAGGTTGGCACCGACCCAGTCGAGCGGGTTGGCGACTTCGAGCCCGCCGGGGACGAGGCCGTTGGGGATGGATGATCCGCCGGTGGCGG
>CAZGNH010000237.1:0-2729 GCA_964527025.1 uncultured Chthoniobacterales bacterium
CATCAAGACCGGCCTGGTGCTTCTGGGAGCGGAGATTCTGTTTCACCGGGTGCTGTCGCTGGGCGCATACGGGCTGGCGTCGCCTGGATCGGCGGCACGGTGGACAGCACCCAGTGGATGGCCGTGCTGCGCTCCTGCAGCGCGATGGAGGCGTTCCTGAAAGTCCATGCCGGTCAGATGGCCGCATGGCGTGTCGCCGAATTCCTCATTCTCCACGACGACTTCCCGCGCTCGATCCGCTTTTGCGCCGACCAGATGGACCGCGCTCTGCACCGGATCTCGGGCTGTGATCGCTCGCACTATAGCAATGAAGCCGAGCGCCTCTCGGGCCAGCTCCGCTCCGCCCTCGATTACTCGGACATCGACTCGATCTTCCAGACCGGCCTCCACCAGTTTCTGGATTCGATCCAGCTCCGCCTCGCGTCGGTCGGCGATGCCCTCACCCGCGCATGGTGCCGGTGGATGGAACCCCACGATGCAACCGCGCCCTGACAAAAAACTGGCCGGAGTTTTGGTCCCCCTGTTCGCCCTGCGCGGCGCGGGCGATCTGGGAATCGGCGACACGGGCGCCCTCCGCGCCATGATTTCCTGGGCCGCCCGCCAACACATCGGCGCCGTTCAAATCCTGCCCGTCAACGAACCCGGCGGCGACCACAGCCCGTACAACCTCCTGAGCGCGATGGCTCTCGATCCGCTCACCATCGAGACCGTCCCGGGATCGCTGCCGGGACTCACCGCCGGCGCCTTCGAGACCATTGTCTCCGCGCATCCCCCCATCGCCGGCGGACCGGTCGACTACGACTCCGTGAGCTCCCTCAAACACGCCCTGCTTCAAGTGGCATTCACAGAGTTTTGCCTCGAACCCGCCGGGGAAGACGCGGCGCGCATGGCGCGCTTCGAGGCGCGCCACGCGGGGTGGCTGCCCGACTATGCGCTCCACCGCGCGTTGGTGGACTGGCATGGAGGATCGGAAGTCGCGGACGACTGGCCCGCCGAACACCGCAGCCCCGCCGCGGCAAGGGCATGGGTCCAGGGGCTCGGAGACCCGGAGCCGTTCCTGCAAAAAGTCCGCTTCCGTGTCTTTGTCCAGTGGGTTGCCCATGAACAGTGGGCAGCCGTGCGGGCATATGCGGACTCCGCCAATGTCCTTCTCATCGGCGACGTGCCGGTCGGGGTGAGCCGCCACAGCGCCGATGTCTGGTGCAATCCATCCCAGTTCGACCTCACACGCACAAGCGGCGCCCCGCCGGAAAAAGTCTTTCAATGCGATCCGTTTACGGCGCAGTGGGGACAAAATTGGGGCTTCCCCCTCTACAACTGGGAAGCCATGTCCCGCGACAATTTCCTGTGGTGGCGCCGGCGCCTCCGGCTCGCAACCTCCATCTTCCACCTTCTGCGGGTGGACCACGCCCTCGGCTTTTTCCGGATCTACAGCTTCCCATGGCGTCCGGAGGAAAATGCCCGCTTCACCGGCCTCACCCAAACCGAAGCCGCCGTCCTCACCGGCGGGCCCCTCCCGCGCTTCATCGAACGCGACGATACAACCCCCGAAAACCGCGCATTCAACCAACGCCACGGCGAAATGATCTTCAAAATATTTGCCGAAGAGGTGCTTCCGTCGCGCCTGCTTGCCGAAGATCTCGGCGAGGTCGCCCCCTACGTCCGCCCGACCCTCGATCGCCTCGGGATCCCCGGTTTCAAAATCCCCCAGTGGGAAATGACCGGCGACCACTTCACAAAGGGAGCCGACTACCCGCGCGCCAGTGTCACCACCTTCGCCACCCACGACCACCCGCCCATCCGGGTCCTCTGGGACGACCTTCTCGAACAAACGTCTTCGGACGATCCGCAACACCGCGCTGCCGCCCTCCGCCAAATGCAGCGCTTCATGGAATTTTGCGGCGACCGCTCCCTCCGTCTCCCCGCACCCTTCAACGAAAAAGTCCACCGCGCCTTCATCCGCGGCCTCCTCGAATCCAACGCCCGCCTCGCCATCCCCATGCTCCCCGACCTCTTCGGCACCACCGAACGCTTCAATATCCCCGGCTCCGCCGCCACCCTCAATTGGACATGCCGCATGCCCGACCCCATCTCCGCATGGGACCACAAACCCATCCTCAAATTCTTCCGCAACGCCATCCGCGCCTCCGGACGCAACCCCTGATCCGCTGCCAACGCAAGAAGGGGTTAGTTTCTCTCTGTGCTTCGATCCGTCGATGCCGTAGCGGTATTCCGCGAGGGAAATGATATTCAGGAAGAGCACAGGTTCCTCTCTCACAAGCGAAATCAAGTGATCATCTTCAGCCTGAAGTGCTGAAATGGCATTGGTGTCGGAAATCATTGCCACATTTCGGCATCAATGTCGTCAAATCCGGCTTCTTGCAGGATGGCATCCACTTCTCTCGCCGCAGCAGCGGGCGTTGCAGGCAGATCTTTGAGCCAATCGCCAACACGTGGTGCTTTCCCTTGTTTGAGGCCATTTGCAAGACACTTCTCGACGAAATGGCTGAGTGTCACTCCCTGCAGTGCCGCCCAGCATGCCATATCCCACATGAAATTTCCCATTCCGTCCATTCCGCTTGCGAAGGGCTTGTGTCAGATTCCCGGCATGAACGCAACGCCTTTGAAACCGGCACCCGCGGTTTTCGCACCATGCGCGGAGGGCCGGCGGCCGGACTTTTCCGTAACGGCGTTGGTCCAAATTTCGACCGGCCGCCCGCTGGCCGGCA
>CAZGNH010000238.1:0-3228 GCA_964527025.1 uncultured Chthoniobacterales bacterium
GCCGGATCGGCCGGCAGCGGTTCCACCGTGCCCTCTGTGACACCATCCTCGTGCAGAAGCCGCCCGAGCTTTGCGGCATCCCGCACCGGCGCGAGCACCGTCCACCCGCGCTGCGCCGCACGAACCACCATGTTCCTGCCCACAAACCCAGTCGCACCGGTCAAAAACAGCCGCATCGATTCCCCTCCCCGCAACTCCTCAGGCCGGGGGCACCGCGGCCTCCGCAACCGGCTTCTCAAAGATGGCCCACCGCCATGCCCTCTCACCCCCGAGCAATTCCGCCATCATCAGCGTCTCGGTGTTCGTCTCCTGAATCCAACCAAGCGCCGCATGGTGGAAGTGCTTTTTTGCGGCAAGGAAGTGTTCGTAGCTCAGCCACGGGTGGAGGCCGCGGTCCCGGAAGGCCGGGGTGATGCCGTAGGCAACCTGTCGCCCGGAACGCGGTTGGCTGGTCTTGAGCAGAAGCAGCATGTGCGCCGAACGCAAAAACCGCGGCGTCTGCTTCACGATGGCAAGAAATTCATTGATGTTTGGAAGCGAGAGCGCCACGCCGGCTTTTTTGCCCTCGCACTCGGCGATCTGGATCATGGCCGGCTGGGCGATCATCTTGATTTCGTCGGCGGCGGAGGCGAGGTCGTCGTTGGAGATCGGGACGAAGCCGAGGTTGCCTTCGAGGGTTGCGTTGTAGATTTCGCGGATGATGCCGAGGTCGCCGGGGAGGTCATCCATGTTGATGGGGCGCAGGCGGATTTTGGACTGCGCCCGGGCGCGCTGCGCGAGGCGCTCGAGGCGCAGCGGCGGTTCGAGGCGGTGCAGCGGCAGCAAATAGCCGCACGACATCACCAAAGGCACAAGACCCGCCGCCCGGAGCAACTTCTCGTAATGCGGGGGATTCCAGACAAAACCCATGAACGACTGCTCGGAAAAACCCCCGACCATCAGCCCGCATTCGTCGTTGATGCTCGGATTGTAGGGGCCGCGGATTGTCTCCAAACCGTGTTCCCGCAACACCCGGGCCGCATGGGAGACAAGAGCATGCGCGACAGCCGGATCGTCCTCGCACTCGAAGAACCCGAAAAAACCGGTTTTGTCCGCATGGCAGGTATTGTGGGAGCGGTTGATGATGGCCGCGATGCGCCCGCATGCCCTTCCGCCGCGCCATGCCATGAGGGGAATCACCTTCCCGTGGCGCCGGGCAAAGGCCGATCTGCCGGCGAGATGCGCCACGACCGTGCCCGGCAACGGCGGCACAAACGCCGCGTAGTGCCCGTTGACCACCTCGGCATAACGCTCAAATTTTCTCCACGCAGCAGGCCCCTCACAGGGTCTGACAGTGATCCGTTCTTCCGACATCGGCAGGCAGGATGCCCGTCACCGCGGCCAAAATCAAGCCTTCGGAAAATCAGGCGGCGTGGAGGGTGGCGGCGGCCAGCCGGGAGGGATTTTCGGCGGGTCTTGGGGGATGTGTGCCGTTGTCCGAGGGGCCGGTGCCGTTGTCTGTGTGTTCCGGGAGGCGGAAGTCGAAGACGCCCTTGCGGCGGGAGGATTCGGTGTATGCGGGATCTTCGAAGGTGCCGAGCTCGCGGGCGATCTTTGCAAAAATTTCCAGCACCCGGTCGAGATCCTCCTCCGTGTGTGTCGCCATGTAACTCGTGCGCACAATGGCCTCCCCATAACGCACCGCCGGATAAATGGCAGGCGTCGCAAAAACCCCCTCCTCATAAAGCCGCTGCGTGAACTGAAATGCCTTCGCCTCGCTCCCGATCAAAATCGGCACGATCGGCGTGCGCGTCGTCCCGATCTTGAACCCGATCGAACGAAACCCCTCGTGCATCTTGCTCGTGTTGCGCCAGAGGGCCTCGATCCGTTCGGGCTCACGGCGCATGATTTCGAGCGCCTTGAGCACGCCCCCGGCCACCGCCGGCGCCAGCGCCGCCGTGAAAATAAAACACCGCGCCCGGTGCTTGAGGTATTCGATCATCTCCGCGTCGCCGGCAATGAAACCGCCCATCGATCCCAGCGACTTGGAAAAGGTCCCCATCATGATGTCCACCTCGTCGTTCAAGCCGAAATGGTGCACGACCCCGCGCCCGGCGGGCCCCAGCACCCCGAGGGAATGCGCCTCGTCCACATACACACGCGCCCCGAATTCCTTCGCCGCTTCAAGCTGCGGAGGCAGATCGGCGAGGTCTCCCGACATGCTGAACACGCCGTCCATCACAACCAACTTGCCCGCCTCCCCGGGCAGGCGCTTGAGGCGGTTGCGCAGCGAGGAGGCCGAGTTGTGGCGGTAGGGGATGAGTTTGGCCGGGGCGAACTGGCATCCATCGATGATGCTCGCATGGTTTTCGCGGTCGCAGAGGATGGCGTCGCCTTCTTCGGTGAGGCTTGCGATGGCGCCCTGATTGGCAAAGAAGCCGGTCGAAAAGAGGAGGACGGCGTCACGCTGGAGGAAATCGGCGAGGGCCTCCTCGAGTTCGACGTGGATGCGGATGGTGCCGTTGAGGAGGCGGGAACCGGTGCATCCCGAACCGTATTGGCGGGTGGCGGCGCAGGAGGCTTCGACGATACGCTCGTCCTGGGCGAGGCCGAGGTAGTTGTTCGACCCGATCATGATTTTGCGCTCCCCGGCGCAGATCACATGGTTGCCGTGGGTTTCGTCGATGCAGCGGAAGTAGGGGTAGAAGCCCTGCGCGCGCGCATCGGCACTATCCCGGTATTCCCTGCATTTTTGATAAAGGTCTCGCGCCAATGGAGGTATGGGTTCAAGGGGCATGTTCCGTGCCTTTGCTGCGGTTGTAAATGTTTTTCGACGGGGAGAGCCGGGCGGTTGCTTTGATTTTCCGGCATTCATCCTCTAGGCGGGTTCGTTCCGGGCGACCGCCCGGTCCTCAAACCGCGTGAATTCCTTGATGAACGTGAGCGGGATCTCGCCGGTCGGGCCGTTGCGCTGCTTGGCAATCACCAGCTCGGCCATCCCCTCAAACTCCTTCTTGCTCTCCTCGTCGTCGGCATAATAATCCTCCCTCCAGAGCAACCCGACCACATCGGCATCCTGCTCGATCGAGCCCGACTCGCGCAGGTCGCTCAGCCGCGGGCGCCCCTTGCCGCCCCCCGAACGGGTCTCCGGATTCCGGTTGAGCTGGGCAAGCGCAAGGATCGGCACGTCAAGCTCCTTGGCAAGAGCCTTGATGCCCGCGGAAATTTCCGCCACCTCGACCTGCCGGT
>CAZGNH010000239.1:0-11249 GCA_964527025.1 uncultured Chthoniobacterales bacterium
CCCGCGCGGAGGCCCGGACCGCGCGGGGCCGCCGCGCTCCCCCTCCATTCCCAGGCAGGCCCGGGGTGGACCGCGACGTCCCGGCGCGATGGGAAATCCCTTTGCATGGTTCGGGGATGCGCCCCGTCCGCGGGTTTCCGCTGTGACCGGCAGGCTTGCGCCGCGTGCCCGCTTCGTCCATGCTGTCGGCAATGACAGACGCCATCGGACTCCTTCTGACCCTCCAGGACCGCGACCAACGGCTGCGCGCCTTCCACGGTGAACTGGCCCGCATTCCCGAGGAGCGCAAGCTGAGGGAAAAACAACTCGCCGACTGCGCCGCACGTCTTGAAACATCCAAAACACGGTTGCGCGAAATCGAAGTCGAGAAGAAGAACCTCGAGGTCGAGGCGGGTTCGAAACGGGGGGCCGTCGAACGCTACAGGTCGCAACAACTCCAGACGCGCAAGAACGAGGAATACGCCGCTCTGCAACACGAAATCGAGGCGGCGGAAAAAGACATTGTCGCCATCGAGGACAGGGAACTGGCCCTCATGGAAGAGGCCGAGGCTCTCGCCCCCGACATCGCCGCGGCAGAAGCCGAACACGCCTCCGAGAAGGAAAAAATCGCCAAGGCCATCGGTGCCCTTGAAGGCCGCGCGGCCAACATCCGCGAGCGCATCGAGGAAATGGCCGCCGGGCGCGCGGCGGCCTGCGAGGGCCTCGACGAGGATCTGCTTGAGCAGTACGACCGGCTGTTCAAGAGCAAGGGAGACGGGGCGGTGGTGGCTCTGGAACATGACGTATGCACGGGGTGCCACATGCGGGTCACCAGCCAGACGGCACTCGAAGTGAAGACCGGGCGGGGCATTGTGCATTGTCCGAATTGTGGACGCATCCTGTATTTGCCAGCCTGAGCCCCGCGCCGCACCGGTGCCACAGGCCGCCCCAGCGACTCCATGAGAGCATTCATCCACCTCGCGCGGAAAAACCTCCTGGCCCTTTGCCGGATGGGGCCGGCGGGACTGCTGGCGGCCTTCTGGCTCACCGTGCCGGGACTGGCCGGGCTCTGGCTCCTTGTGGAACTGGGGTCCATTTCACGCTGGCTCACATCACTGGGACCCGCCGGCATCTTCGTCTATGCGGGCATTTTTCTCGTCAGCAGCGGGCTGGGACTTCTGCCGACAACCGCCCAGGCGATCCTCGGAGGATGGGTCTTCGGGCCGTTGCGGGGAGTGCTCGCGGGATCAGCCGCTTTTGCCGGGTCGGCTCTTATCGGGTATGTGGTCGCGCGGACGATCGCCCACCGGCGCATCATGGCATTGATCGAGACGCGCGCGGAGGCGCGTGCCATCCGGGAGGCCATCCTCGGGAGGGGGTTCTGGCAGACGGCGGGCATGATCGCCCTGCTGCGCCTGCCGCCGCAATCTCCGTATGCCTTCACCAACCTTGTGATGGTGGGGTGCGGTGCACCGCTGCTCCCCTTTATTTTGGGCACGGTGGTCGGTCTGTTGCCGCGCACCCTGCTTTTGATGGTGGCGGCGTCGGCGGCGGCACAAACCGGCGCGGCGGACATCCAGGGGTTTGTGACGCGCGGCCCGGGGTGGCCGGTGGCCGCGGCGGGCGTGGCGGCGGTTGTCGTTGTGATGGCTGTCATGGGGATGGTTGCGCGTTCGGCCCTGGCCAGGCTCAAGGTCGATCCCCTCGCCTTTCGCTAGGGATTGATCCCGGGACGATGCGGGTTTAGTGTGCCCGACGGATGGCCGTGCAGTTCGACATGTTGGAGGGAAGAGAGGACCGATCGTCTTTTGCGCGATGGGTGGTTCCGGCGCTGCTTGTTTCGTTGCTCTTGCACGCAATGTTGTATCACTGGGCCGGGATGGTGACGGTGCGCGGCATGAGCACGGCCTATTACGACACAATTGTTCCGCGCACATTCCGGATTGAGCGTGTCGAGATTGATCCGGCCCTCCTTGAACCCGAACCTTCACGCGATCCGGTTCCCGCCATGGCACCCCAACCGGTCAAGCTGCCCGAAGAGCGCATCTCCTTCGAACGCCTCATGGGCGGGGCGCCGGAGTCCGCCGCCGCACCGCCCATTCCCCAACCCAGCGAAGCCGTCCTCCCCTCCGACGCACCCCCGGGACTCGCCGCAACCCTCGAGGCCGCCGAAGCCTCGGGCGCCCAAAGCCTCCTTGAAGACACACGCTCCCTGCTCGAATCCCTCCTGACCGACAAACCCTCCCCCAACGCCCTCGATCTTCCCGAAGACTTCGCACCCGATGCGTTTGCCGCATCGACCCTTGCGCCGCCCGGCACGCCGCCCGCCGACGGCGCCCACCCGGGCTTCAGCAACCTGGACAACCTGCTCGCAAGCACAGGCCCCCTGACCCCGGAAACCGCCCCCATTCTCATGCCGACCGACCTGCTCTTCGACTACGACTCCGATCAAATGCGCATCGAGGCGGTCGAGAGTCTCGCCAAACTTGGAACGCTCATCGGGCGCAACCCGCAGGCCACATTCCTTATCGAAGGCCACACGGATTCCTTCGGATCCGACGCCTACAACCTGGAGCTCAGCACCCGGCGCGCCGGCTCGGTTCGCGACTGGCTCATCCTTGAAATGGGCATCCCCCCCGAACGCCTTGAAATCCGCGGGCTGGGCAAGTCACGCCTCATCGCCCCGCCGACGGGCACCATCGAAGACCAACAAATCAACCGGCGCGTCGAAATTGTGATCCGTGCCGCCGGGGAATGACCGATCCCGCGATGGAGGGCGCCGCCGGGCGCCTGCGCGGGGCTTCCGACCGCAAAGCCTCCGTGATTGAAGTCTTCAAGGGGTTCCGGGAGGAGGAGGAACACCGCCTGCGCATGCTGCACCGCGAGGGGGGTGGCGGGCGCCGGCTCGCAAGGCAGCGATCCGACATGGTGGACGTCATGCTGCGCGAACTTTTCGTCTCGGTGGCCGCGGAGGTTGCCCCGCAGGGGCTTGATGGACCCCTTGCCGTCGCGGCCTTCGGGGGCTACGGGCGCCGGGAACTTTCCCCCTTGAGCGACATCGACATCATCTTCCTGCACCCCCGCGCCTCGCTTCCCCCCACAACCGAGGAAACCATCCGGCGCGTCCTGATGGCGCTTTGGGATATCGGGTTCAAGGTCGGCCACGCGACACGCTCTCTCTCCGGGGCCATCAAACAGGCCAATGCCGATCTGATTACAAAAACATCCCTGCTCGAATCCCGCTTCCTTGCCGGCTCGCGCGACGTCTTCCAAACTTTCCACACACGCTTTGAGAAGGAATGCATGCAAGGGCGCGAAGCGGAGTATTTCGCATGGCGCCTGGCCAACCTCGAAGACATCCACACAAAAAACGGCGGCACGGTCTACATGCAGGAACCCAACGTCAAAGAAGGGGTCGGGGGCCTGCGCGACTACCAGAACATCCACTGGCTGGCGTATTTCAAAGACCGCACGCAGTCCCTCTCACGGCTTGTCGAGTCGCGGCTCCTGCGCGAGAGCGAGCGGCGCGCCATCGAGGCGACCTGCGACTTCCTGATGCGCGTGCGCGCGGAAATGCAGTATCTCGGGGGACGGGCCTCGGACCGCCTCACCCTCCAGATGCAGGGACGCGTTGCCGCGGCTTTCGGATACCAGCAGAAACACATCCTGCGGAAGGTCGAGGCGTTCATGCGCGATTACTACAGCCACACGCGCACCATGCAACTCACCGCCTCGGCATGCATCGAGCGCATGAAAATCCGCCCGGACCCTCCGGCCACGGCCTTCTTCGGCCTCCTGAAGCCGAAGACCGAGCGTTTTGACGGATTCATTGCCCGCGGGGGGCGTCTGGATCTGGAATCGCGCGAGGCTCTCGCGGAGGATGAGTTCCGCCTCCTGCGCGCCTTCCACCATGCACAGGTCCGCCAGATCGACCTCTCACCCGAACTGCGCGACGTCATCCGGCGCAGGCTGGCGCTCATCGACCGCACCTTTCAATACGCGCGCGCCGCCCGCGAAACGTTTCTGGCCATTCTCTCGCGCAAAGGGGAAGCCGGTCCCACCCTGCGCACAATGCACGACCTCGGCGTGCTCGGACGCTACATTCCGGAGTTCGGGGCTCTCACCTGCCTGGTGCAGCACGAATTCTACCACCGCTACACCGCCGACGAACACACCCTGGTCTGCATTGACAAACTCGATGCCATCCTCTTCACCGAAGATCCCAAACTCCTCGGCTACCGTGCCCTCTTCCAGAAACTCGAGGATCCCGACATCCTCTACCTCGCCCTCCTTCTTCACGACACCGGCAAGGCCGCCAACACACGCCAGCACGAAGATGCCAGCGCCACCCTCGCCCAAAAGGTCGCGCGGCGCCTGCACCTCTCGCCCAAACGGCGCAAAATGCTCATCACCCTCGTCAACGCCCACACCGAACTCAGCTCAACGGCCCAGAAACGCAACCTCGACGATCCGGAAACCATTGCGCAATTCGCCGCGATCGCCGGCACGCGCGCCAACCTCGACGCCCTCATGCTCCTGACGCTCGCCGACGGCATGGGCACAAGCGACGAGAATTGGTCCGACTGGAAGGAGGGTCTCGTCTGGACCCTTTATCGGAGAACCTGCGATTACCTCGAACACGGGCGCGCCGCGCTGGATTTTTTCCGCAAAAATCTCGACGAGCTGCGTGCGGAGGTTTCCCGCCTCATTGCGCGGGAGGAAGCCGAAGATCTGGATGCGTATTTCTCGCGCATGCCGGCGCGCTATTTTCACATGTTCGATGCCGCGGCGATCGCGGAGCACCTGCGGGTTTTCCGCACGTTTTTGGAGAGCCACCTGCGGGAGGGGGAGGGTGCGCTTGCTCCGGCCTGCCGGTGGATTGCGCGGCCCGGGCTCGGCCACAGCGAGGTCTGGGTCTGCGGCTGGGACCGCGCGCGCCTTCTCGAGCGGATCGCCGGAGCGTTCGTTTCATGCCACCTCAACATTCTCAGCGCCGACATCTTCACCCGCTCGGACAACCTCGTCCTCGATATCTTCCGCGTCCGCACAACCCGCATCGAACCGGTCAACGACACCAAAACCATCGAGCGGGTCGAAACCCGGCTTGCGGAAAGCCTCACCACCGAAGACTTCGACTTCACCCCCCTGCTTGAAAAAAACAACATCCTGCGCACCTACCGCATCTCGCAGGAGGCCGATCTGCCCACCAAAATCCTCGTCAGCAACACGTCTCACCCCATGTTCACCCTTGTCGATGTGCAGACGCCGGACCGCCTCGGACTCCTCTACGATCTGCTGCGGGCCTTCGGCGAGGCGGGCGCCAACATCGACCTTTCCCGCATCACCACCGAAATGGATGTCGCCCTCGACAGCTTTTATGTGACGGACGCCGAGGGGCGCAAACTCGCCGACGGGCCGCAAACACGCCGCTTGCAGCGCCACCTCCAACGGGCCTGCTCGCGCCCCCGCGCCAATTGAACCCCGTGCATCCCCGCTACCCGCCGGGCTCGTTCAACGCCCACTGGTTCAACTTTTTCAACGCCATCTCTTTCCAGATCATGATGGGAGCCCCCATCATCCTCTATGCCAAGTCACTCGGCGCCTCCTCCACGGTCATCGGCATTGTCGCCTCGTTCACGCCGCTCCTGACCGTCCTGCAATTGCCGGCAGCCCGGTTTCTCGACCGCTGCAGCTACCGTGAATTCGTGCTGACCGGCTGGGGCCTGCGAACCTTGTTTATTTTTCTGGTTGCGGGTGTCCCGGTGTTGACATTTTTGGATCCGACGGCGCGGATGGCGCTGCTCCTTGCGCTGCTGTTTTTGTTCAACATGTTGCGCGGGATTTCCTCGGCGGCGTGGCTGCCATGGATTGCGGCGCTGATCCCCGGGGAGCGGCGCGGGAGGTTTTTGTCGTTGGATCAGATCTTCATGGTGGCGGGGTGTCTGGTTTCGCTGGGGGTTTCGGCGTTGGTGATGGGCGGGACCGTGGACGCCTGGGAGTATTCGCTGGTGTTTCTTGTTTCGGCGGTGGGTGGCGCGCTGAGTTTGTTTTTCATCAAGCGGATTCCGGAGGTGGATTCGGCGGAGACGGTGCGGATGGGGTCGGCGCGGGTGCCGTGGCGGGCGATGCTGGCGTATCGGCCGTTTGTGCGTCTGCTGGGGTTCAACCTGCTTTTCATGGCGGTGCTGGGGAGTTTGGGGGTGTTCACGGTGGAGTTCCTCGGGGAGAAGGCAGGGTTTGCCCCTTCGTATGTGCTGTTGTTGTCGGCCTGTTCGTTTCTCGGGGCGCTGGTGGCTCTGCCGGTTTGCGGGGTGTTGGTTGACCGGACGGGGAGCAAGCCGGTGATGCGTTTGGCGACGGGGGTGGTGACGGTTGTGATTGCGGGGTGGTTCGTCCTGGCGGCGGGCGTGCTCCCGGCGCTCTTCTGGATTGTGGCCTGCCTGAATCTTTTCGCGGGCGCGGCCTCGGCCACCCACAACCTCGCCAATACGCGCATCATCATGGCCACGATGCCCGAAATGGGACGCAACCACTTCTTTGCCCTCTTCACGGTCATCACAAGTCTCGGCCTCGGAACGGCACCCGTCGCATGGGGCCTCCTGCTCGACGTGATCGGAACCTATGAGGCGGTCACCGGCCCCGTCATCTGGCGGCAGCACAGCTTCTACTTCCTGGCCCTGTTCGTTATCGGCGTCCTCTCATGCCTTGCAGTCTCGTGGCTTGTCGAGGCCCCTTCGGGCCAAAAACCCGAACCCAACCTCATCTACGCCAAACTCAAACGCGAGCCGCGCATCTGGCAACGGTAGCACCCGCCCGGGCGCATTTCCAAAAAGTTCAAAAGCGGAAGGAGTGGCGGCAGAGCCGCACGGAAGACCTTATCGCGCCCGGAGGTCGCGATCCACCGGCTTCGCCATTTCCACGCAGGACCGGGGTGGATCGCGACGTCCCGGCGCGATGGCAAAACCGTTTGCAACTTTCGGAAATGCAACCCGCACGCTCAGCCCAGCTTCTGCGCCACCGCCCACTCGCTGGGAACCAATGGCATTCCCCCGTCAATCACCGGCAAATAAAAAAATGCCCATGGAGCTCCCCCCGGCATGAATCCGAAAATTTCCCGTGTTACACGGTCCTTGATTTTCGGGTCACGCTCGATGTGAGAGAAATAGGTGGCGGGACCGCCGCGGGAGGACTTCGTGGTGGTTTTCTTGGTTTTTTTTAAGGTGGCGGCGGATGGTTTCGGCGGGGCGGGGATGGTTTCCATTTTCCACGAGGAGGCGGGGGCGTTGAGGGCGAGTGCGGCGGAGATTTCCGAGGGGGCCAGCGGGGTGAGCGGGCCGCGCCGGCGGGTGACGGCCATGGTGCGCGCGATGCCATCGAAATACCCGACGAGCAGGTCGAAGGGACCCTGCGGGTAGGCGAAGGTTTTTTCGCCGGCATGGTTCAGGCCGAGAATGTTCGGTGCCATGACCGGCTTGCCAAGAAGTCGGTCCACCTCCTGCTTGGTGGAACCCAGGATCACACGCCGGTCAATAGGCCGCTTGGGCACCCTTGAGGTTCTTTTTCTTGATCCACGGCATGAGGGACCGCAGCCGGCTTCCGACCTTCTCGATCCCGTGGGTCTCGCCTTTCTTGAGCAGGGCCTTGTAATTCTTGTAGCCCCCCTCGTATTCGGCAACCCACCGGCGGGCGAACTTGCCGCTCTGGATGTCCTTGAGGGCCGCCTTCATCCGCCGCTTGACCGACGCATCGATGATCTTCGGACCGACACTCACATCACCCCACTTCGCCGTCTCGCTGATCGAAAACCGCATGCCGGAAATCCCCGACTCATTCATCAAATCCACAATCAGTTTGAGCTCGTGCAGACACTCGAAGTACGCCATCTCGGGCGAGTAGCCCGCCTCGACCAGCGTCTCATACCCCGCCTGCACAAGCGCCGAACACCCGCCGCACAACACGGTCTGCTCCCCGAACAAGTCGGTCTCTGTCTCCTCCTTGAAGGTCGTTTCAAGCACCCCGCCCCGCATGGCACCGATGCCCGCCGCCCACGCAAGGGCGATCTTCTTGGCATCCTTGCCGGGGTTTTGGTGGACGGCCACCAGCGCCGGCACGCCCTTGCCCTCGATGAACTGGCGGCGCACGATGTGGCCGGGACCCTTGGGCGCGACCATGATCACATTTACATTGCGCGGGGGAACGATCGTTTTGAAGTGGATCGCGAAGCCGTGGCTGAAGAGCAGGGTCTTGCCCTTGCAAAGGTTGGGAGCGATATCTTTGGCGTAAACCTCCGGCTGCTTCGTGTCCGGCAGGGCCACCATGATCACATCCCCGCGCCGGACAGCCTCCGCGGTGTCCACCACCTCAAGCCCGTGATTGGCAGCCACCGCCCGGCTTTTGCTGCCGGGGTAGAGGCCGATGACGACCTTGTATCCGCTGTCTTTGAGGTTGAGTGCATGGGCATGGCCCTGCGATCCGAATCCGAGAACCGCAAGGGTTTTGCCCTTGAGAATGCGGGGGTCGGCGTCTTTTTCTGTGTGGATTTTTGCTGGCATAAATCGTTTACTCCCGGTCGGAGGTTTCGTCGGAACGCGGCAGGGCGACCTTGCCCGTGCGCGTCAAAGCGCGGATCCCGAAGCGCTCCATCAGCGCAAGGAATTTGCGTGTCTTGCCCTCGGAGCCCGTCACCTCGATGGCAAGGGTTTCGGGCTGCACGTCGATGATCTTCGCGCGGAAAATATCGCAGATCTGCATGACCTCCGGACGCGTCTTCGACGTCGCCTTCACCCGCAGCAACACAAGCTCGCGGTCCACGAATTCCTCGTCGCGAAAATCCTGCACGTCGATCACATCCACCAGCTTTTCGAGTTGTTTGTTGACCTGCTCGAGCACCTTGTCGTCGCCGCGCACGACGATCGTCATGCGCGAAGCGCTCGCATCGAGGGTCGGGCCGACATTGAGCGTGTCGATGTTGAACCCCCGCCCGCTGAACATGCCGGCCACACGGGCGAGCACGCCGAATTTGTTTTCAACAAGGATGGAGATGGTGTGGCGCATGGCTTGTGAGCAAGCGGGGACTATGCAGCCGCCGCGCCGCCGCGTCAATCGCATTCCCACCCGAAGAGAAATTCTGGACGTAAAGCGCCGGAGGCGGCATTTTCCCGGAGATGAACGAATTGGAAACACTCCGGCACTCGTGCGCGCATGTGCTGGCCACCGCCATCCTTGAAATCTGGCCCGAAGCCCAATTTGCCGCCGGGCCGCCCGTCGAGGGCGGCTTCTACTACGACGTGGATCTGCCCCACCGGATATCCCCCGCGGATTTCCCGCGGATCGAGGAGGCCATGCGCGCCGAAATCAAGGCCAACCACCGCTTCGAGCGCGAGGAGGTCACCCGTGACCGCGCCCTTGATATGGCCCGCCGCGGCGAGCTGGCGGCCCTCGGCCCGCGCGACAACCCGAGCGTCTTCAAACTCGATATCCTCGAGGGCATCCCGGAAAGCGAAGCCATCACCATCTATCGCAACGGCGCCTTCACCGACCTCTGCGCCGGCCCGCACGTCTCGCACACAGGCCGCATCGGCGCCTTCCGCCTCACCCACGTCGCAAGCGCCTACTACAAAGGCAACGAAAACAACCCCCAACTCCAGCGCATCTACGGCACAGCCTTCAAAAACAAAACCCAGCTGGAAACCCACTTCGCCATGCTCGAAGAGGCCAAAAAGCGCGACCACCGGAAAATCGGACGCGAAATGGAGCTCTTTTGCTTCGACGACGACACCGGTCCCGGCCTGCCCCTCTGGATGCCCAAGGGAACGGCGATTGTCGAGGAACTCGAAAAGCTTGCCAAGGAGACCGAATTCGCCGCCGGCTACCAGCGGGTGCGCACCCCCCACATCGCCCGCAAAAGCATGTATGTGCGCAGCGGCCACCTCCCCTACTACGAAGAGTCGATGTTCCCCCCGATGGAGTTGCGGATGGACGATGAAACCCTCCGCGAAATCTTCGATTTCGAGGACGACCTCAAGAAAACCGAAGCCGAAATCCGCGCCATCGAGGGCCGCCTCGGTTCCGCGGCGCCCGATGCCCTTGCGGATCTGGCCGAGGAGGAAAAAAACCTTGCCGAGTGGAAGGCCGGGCGCGAGCGCGCCCTCAAGCGCATCGAGGAGAAGCGCGCCCTCTATTCCTATTACCTCAAGGCGATGAACTGCCCCCACCACCACAAAATCTTCGCCGCCTCGCCGCGCAGCTACCGCGACCTCCCCCTGCGCCTTGCCGAATACGGGGCCTGCTACCGCTACGAGCAAAGCGGCGAGCTCTTCGGCCTCATGCGCGTCCGCTCAATGCAGATGAACGACGCCCACATCTACTGCACCGAAGACCAGTTCGAGGAGGAATTCAATGCCGTCAACCAGATGTATCTGGAGTATTTCAAAATCTTCGGCATCGGGAAGTGTCTGATGCGGTTTTCGACCCACGATCCGTCGCGGCTGGGGCAGAAGTTTGTGGACGAGCCGGAGCTGTGGCTCAAGACCGAGGAGATGGTGCGGCGGGGGCTGCAGCGTTCGGAGATCGACCACATCGAGGTGCCCAACGAGGCGGCGTTTTACGGGCCGAAGATCGATGTGCAGGTGTGGAGTGCAATCGGGCGGGAGTTCACGATCGCGACCAACCAGGTGGATTTCGCGGTGCCCGCACGCTTCGGGCTGGTTTACAAGGACCGCGATAACACGGAGAAAACACCGCTGTGCATCCACCGCGCACCCTTGGGAACCCATGAGCGGTTCATCGGATTTTTGATCGAGCACTTTGCGGGCAATTTCCCATTGTGGCTCGCGCCGGAGCAGGTGCGCCTCCTGCCCATCAACACGGACGAAGAGGCACTGATGGATTACACACGCGCCATCGAGGCGGAACTGCGCGCCCAAGGGGTGCGCTGCACAACCGACGCCTCCGGCGACCGCATCAACGGAAAAATCGCCCGCGCCGAATCGGAAAAGGTCCACACCATGTTTGTGATCGGCCGCCGCGACATGGAGGCAGGCGCCGTGAGCGCCCGTGTGCATGGCCGGGGAAATCTCGGGGCGAGGCCGCGGGCGGAGGCGGTCGCGGAGGTCGTGGAGTCCATCCGCCGCCGCGTCTTGTGATCCGCGGGGGTGGTCAGTCGGGGTTGACGCTAAGTTAAGAAACCAGCGGCTCGTAATCGTAATCGTGTTCGTAATCGTAATCTTCTCGGCATCATTCGATTACGATTAGGATTACGATTAAGATTA
>CAZGNH010000240.1:0-2934 GCA_964527025.1 uncultured Chthoniobacterales bacterium
ATGAGTGCATACTGTCCGAACCGCGATTCAAGCCCAACGCCGTCCCAGCCTGCCTCCCGCAAGTCGCAGCAGATGGCTTGTGAGATATGCGGGCTAGCCGCGCGACACATCCCGCGCGCACGCAGCAATTTTCCGTGCCGGCAGTGCCTGAAAGGATTCCCGCCGGGCGAATCCCTGCTATACAGTGCCCTCCATGATCGGAAATCTGCTCAAGCCTGAACTCCACGAGCTGATCGAAAGGCGCGATTTCAACAGGCTGCGCGACACGCTCACCGGTTTCCCCGCGGCCGATGTGGCCGAAATCCTTGCGGATTTGAGTCCCGACGACCGGGCGGTCATGTTGCGGGTGCTGCCGCACCACTTTGCGGCCGACGTGTTCGAGCACATGGATCTCGAGGTGCAGGAGCAGATGTTGCGGGCGCTTGGCAACGAGCAGGTGGCCCGGATCCTCAATGAGATGGAGCCCGACGACCGGACGGCCATTTTGGAGGAATTGCCGGCTGCCGCAACACGCCACCTCCTCAACCTTCTCTCCCCGGAGGAGCGCAGTGTGGCTGTGACCCTGCTCGGTTATCCCGAAGGATCCATCGCGCGCCGGATGACTCCCGAGTATGTGATGATCGAGTCCGGATGGATCGTGGACCGTGTGCTGGCCCACCTGCGGCACATCGGACAAAAGCTTGAATCCTTCAACCAGCTCTTTGTTGTGGGAAAAGACCGGCGTCTGGTGGGGGTTGTGCGTCTGCGCAATCTGCTTGTCTCCGGCGGGGATGTGCCGGTCGAGGAGTTGATGGAGCCGCAGGTCGTTGCCCTCCACGCCAACGATCCACAGGAGGAAGCGGTCGAAACCTTCAAGAAATACGACTGTACGGCATTGCCGGTGATCGATTCCGAGGGGAAACTTGTGGGGATGCTCACCGTCGATGACGTGCTGGATATCGCCGAGGAGGAGACGACCGAGGACATGCAGAAGATGGGAGGCATGCAGGCCTTGGATGCTTCCTACCTGCAAACCGGACTCGGGCGGATGATCCAGAAGCGGGGCGGCTGGCTGATCCTCCTGTTTCTCGGCCAGATGCTCACCGCATCGGCCATGGCCCACTTCGAGGACGAGTTGGCCACCGCCCTCGTCCTGGCCCTTTTCATTCCCCTGATCATCAGCAGCGGGGGCAATTCGGGTTCGCAGGCATCGACCCTTGTGATCCGGGCCATGGCGGTGCGCGATGTCGAGTTGCGCGACTGGTTCCGTGTCTTCCGCAGGGAACTGGCCACGGGGCTGTGCTTGGGCGGGATCCTTGCGTTGATCGGTTTTGCGCGCATTGTCCTTTCCCCCGACCGGGAGGCGGTCTTCACCGATCACTTTGTCCTGTTGGGAATTGCGGTGGGGGCGAGCATTGCGGGAGTGGTGGTGTTCGGGAGTTTGGTGGGAGCGATGCTTCCGTTTTTCCTGCGGCGGCTGCATCTGGATCCGGCGGTGTGTTCGGCGCCCTTCGTGGCGACCTTTGTGGATGTCACGGGCATCGTCATTTACTTTTCCGTGGCGAGGCTCGTTCTTTCCGGGACGCTTTTGTAGCAGGGTGCGGGGCATGTTTCCCGCTTGCCAAACCCCCTGCCTGCTACGCACCCTGCCGCACATGCCGGAGAGTCTCACTCCCATGATGCGCCAGTACACGGCCGTGAAGAGGGAGTTGCCCCCGAAGACGCTCCTGTTTTTTCGTCTCGGGGGTTTTTATGAGATGTTCGGGGAGGATGCGCGCGAGGCGTCGGGGGTGTTGAATGTGGCCCTGACCAAGCGTGGCCAGATGCCCATGTGCGGGGTGCCCTATCATTCGGCGAAGGGATACATCGAGAAGTTGGTGGCGGCAGGCTGGCGGGTGGCGATTTGCGATCAGGTGGGGGAGGTGCGGGCCGGGAAGCTTGTGCGGCGGGAGCTGACGGAAATTCTCAGTGCGGGGACGCTCGAAGGTTTCGGGTTGGACGACCGGGCGCCGAACAATTTGGTGTCGGTGGTGGCCGGACCCGACGGGATCGGGTTGGCGGTGTGCGAGTTGAGCACCGGGGGAATGCAGGTCACGCAGGTGCCCGACGAGGCGGCGCTGGCCGACGAATTGGCGCGGCTGGGACCGGCGGAGACGATCGTGCCGGGCGGACAGGAAGAGGTTTTTTCTTTTCTCGGGGAGGTGCACACGCTGGACGACTTCGCCTACGATCCCGGGCAGGCCGGGGAGGTTCTTCGCGCGCATTTCGGGGTGCATTCCCTGGACGGGTTCGGTTGCGGGGACTTGCCGCTGGCTCTTGCGGCGGCAGGCGCCCTCCTCCACTACGTGACCGTCCAGCTCCGCCGCAATGCCTCCCACGTGCGCTCCCTGCACCCGCGGCGCCAGAGCGCCCACCTCCTTCTGGATGCCGCCACCCAGGTCCACCTCGAACTCGTCTCCTCGAAAGCAGGACGCGCGCTGACCCTCCTGGGCATTGTGGACCGCACGGTCACCCCGATGGGGGCGCGCGCGCTGCGCGAGTGGATTTTGATGCCGCTCAAGGAGGTGGAGCCCATTTGCGGGCGTCAGGAAGCCATCGCGCGTTTCCTCGAAAGCACCGCTTCGCTCGATGCCCTCCGCACCGACATGGGCGCCGTCCGCGACATTGAGCGGTGCCTCTCGCGCCTCAACGGCACCTCGGGCAACGCCCGGGACCTTGCCGCCCTCGCCACCTCTCTGGAAAAAATCCCGGATCTCGCAGGCACGCTCGAGGCCATGACCCGGCCCGCGGCGGTTGCCGGGCCGCAGATCGTCCCCGAGGAGGGCGCGCCCCTGCCGCCCCTGCTGGCCTCTTTGGCCGGAGGTCTCGACCCCCTGCCGGAACTGGCGGGCCGTTTGAGGGCCGCCGTCGCCGACGAACCCCCCGGCACGACCCGCGAGGGGGGCATGATCCGCG
>CAZGNH010000241.1:0-8073 GCA_964527025.1 uncultured Chthoniobacterales bacterium
ACGCCGACTGCCCGGCCAGCCGGTCCAGCACCGGCGTTTGCACCAAGGTGTTTCCGGTAAATCCGAAATCTCCATAGCCCTGGTCGTCGGCCAGAATCACGACAACATTGGGCATCCCCGGCCCGGGATCGGCACTCGCCAATTTGCATCCAGCCGCAACCAGGGCCAGCCCCATTAATATGCTTGGGTTTCTCATAAATAGGCTTGTGATTCTGATCAGCTCTTACTCCGCCACTTCGGCGGAAATGGCATCCAGCGTCACGATGGTACTCTCAGCAACATCTCCCAAGTTGTAGGCACCAAAAGCCATCGTATAACCGGAGATGTGTTCCGAGAGGTCTTCCAGATTGACCTCCAGTTGCGTGCCGCCCACGGAGCCGCGTCCGGCACGGCCAATAGCCAAAATCGTCGCCCCCTCGATCTGGATGGTGGCATGCGTTCCATTTAAAGTATAGGTGAGCAAACTCGGAACCCCGCTGATTTTGGCCACGACTTCGCCTCTGGCAACAACTCCGTCAGTGATAGCCGAATAGAAAATCCGCCAGAATGTGGAGCCGTCCGTCACCTGTTCGAGTGAAAACCCGAGTCCATTGTCCAATACCCCTTCCTGGGGGATGTAGACAGCTTCGGGGTCATCCCCGATCGCAAAATAGAACACATTGCGCCCCTGGGTATCATTGGGAGTGCCGGCGATGCTCGCGATGTTGAAGGCGACGGTAACCTCATGGCCGTGGAAGTCGTAAAGCGGCCTGCCATTGAAGGTGGTCGATCCGGAAGAATCACTCTCAGTAGATACCTGCGCACGGGCAGACCCCGCCGTGAGCGCTGTATTCAGCACAAGCTGCCCGTCGGCCTGGGCCACACCCGCACCGATCCCTTGCGTCGAGGTGATCAGATTGCCGTTCAGCGTGTCGTTGCTGAAATCATCGTTCCAGATTTCTCCGGCCTGAAGGGTTTCCGCCGCCAGCAGCAGGCCCAAACCAGCCGCCGCGATTTTTCTCATTTGTCTGATGGTGCTTTTCATCTGATTTTTCATGTTCAGTGGCTTTTTCCAGGGTTTTTCGATGGATGCCCCGGCGGAAAGGGTCCGCCGGAACGGAAATTGGACGGGGATCAGCAGGCCATTACCACCTCGATGCAGTGCCTCCCGCCATCCACGGGAAGCGGTCGGGCAGGATCATGCGCCACGCCGTCGAGGCTCATGCTTCGCACTGCGGCTCCAGCCTTTCTGCCCGGGTTGGCCAGATGAATATCATACGTCGTCCCGCGATGGACGCGGCGTGCCGACGCCTGATCCCACGCCGATGGGAGGCAGGGTTTGATAACCAAGCCGTCGAGCGTGCGGCGGATGCCGAGCATATATTCGGTGACGCACTGGTACATCCACGGGGCCGAGCCCGTTGTCCATGCGTGTTCGCCCATGCCGACGCGGTTTTCGCTGTCCGGCCCGTAGTAGCCGTTGAAAAAGACATTTGGCTGGTTGAGCACCGGACGCTCGGGATTGCCGGGCTGCACCGCCTGCCAGAGGGCGTGGGCCTCGTCGGCCATGCCGCGCTCGATCAGCGCCAGCAGCATGAAGGCATTTCCGTGGGTATACACACTAGCGTTCTCAGCCGCTCCCGGCCGGATGGAACTCAACCGCCCGACATTGTGGACATACTTCGTGTAGGCGGGCCAGTTGAGCATCAGCCCCCAGCCGGAATCGAGCATTTCTTGAACACTGTTCCAGGCCTGCTCCCATCGCTCATCGGAAACAATTCTCCCGAGCTGCGCCCAGCTCTGCATGTTGAGGAAGATCTTGCCCTCTTCATTCTGATGCGAGCCGATCGGGTTGCCATCGTCGTCCAGCGCGCAGATGTACCAACGCCCATCCCAGGCATGTTCGTTGATCGCTGCGCCCATCTCCTTGTGCCACCGGCGGTACTCGGCGGCATCATCGGATTTTCCGGTTTGGTCGGCGATCTCCGCCAGCAGCAGGCAGCTTCGGCAAAAGGCCATCGAGAGCCAGACGCTTTCGCCGCGGCCTTCCCGGCAGACACCGGTCAGCGAGTCGTTCCAGTCGCCGTAGAAAACCAGATTCAGTCCGTGTGCACCGCGGTCTTCGCGCAGGCGCAACAACGCACGGCGCAGATGCCCGTAAACTGTGGCTTCGCCCTTGTCGAAGAACGGAACCGCTTTGTCCAGAACTTCGAAATCAGCGGTCTCGGCAAGATATTCATAAAAGGCTCCGATCATCCACTGCGAGCTGTCGGCATAGCGCTGGTCGTCGATCGGATGCCAGCCGCGCAGGCCGAAGCCGGACTGGTATTGATGCGCGCAGGCTTGGAGCAGCTGTTCCAGCGCCGCGCCGGGTTGCTGGATGACCGCGCCCTGGCACTGTTGGATGATGTCCCGGTAGCCCTTGAAGCCCCAGCGGGTCCAGACCACACCGTAATCCATCTGCTTGGGAAGCCAGACGTTGACCATGTTGTTCAACGTCTCGTCGGGCGTTGCCACCTGGAGGTTTGCCGCGCGGGCCGCTTCCGCTTCAAGCAGCCGGTTAAAGTGAACATCGGAATCCATGGAACCGTGCAAATATTTTTCGCGGAGACTGTCGATCATCGGCGTTGCGTCGCAGGCGCCGATGATAAAGCGGACTTCATCCTGGGCACCGGCGGCCAGATGCAGGTCGATTTGTAAGGTGGCAACCGGGCTGAACATGGCGCATTTGCTTTGGGCGCAGCGCCCCTGCTCGACCACCAGCGGATTGTGCGTGGTGCGGCGTGGCCCGAGCACCGCGCCGAGGCTGGCGTCCCAGCCGTCGGGAGAGCGGTTGACGGTTAGAAAACCGTTGTGCCACGGCAGATCGACGCTTTCCAGATAGCGCGGGGCATCCATGCAGACGAAGATCGCCTGCTGTTGCGGACGATACCCGGCGATGCGGTGCAGCTCGCCGCAGTAAAGGTCTTCGCCGTCGCAGTTCATCGGCACATAGGTGAAAAGCTGCATGGCGCGCGGGTGTTCGCCGACATTGCGCAGGCGCACGTCCCATACCTCGACCGGGTCTGGGTCGGACGGCACATAGATGCGCCAGACCGCTTCGATCCCGTCGGTCACGTTTTCCACCACCTGGTAGTTGAGTCCGGCGCGGCACGCATACCGCGCGAACTCCTTGTAAACAGGCGCGAAGCCGATGGAAAAGTATTCGCCGCTCCGCGCGTCGCGCACATACACGAATCGGTCGTTCTGCACGATCCTGCAGTTGCGGCCCGCCTGCGACATGTGCTTCGCCATACCACAGTTGCATTGATCAAGCATTGTCAGGTAATTCGGGTTGTGGAGCATGTTGTGCATCGTGCGGTCCGGTTCCGGGCTCGCGATGCTCAGCTCCTTGCCGTCCGCCGTGTATTCGAACGGAATCTTTTCTCCTGTCCCGCCAAACTCGATGGGGATGATTTCCGTTAATGTTCCACTGTCAGCCATTGTCTTGGTTATTTCTGCTTGAATTGTTTTTGCGTGATTGATCCGGCGAAAGCATTCCACCAGATAATATATTACTGTTTATCACATGGAAGAGAATCAGTCAAGCGCTTTCTATCATGCTTCTTGCCACTTGAGGCAGTCTGGTTTGCTCGCGATCGGGCAGGCACGCTGCTCCTGGCCTTCCGGCCCAAGGCTTTCGCTCTCTCAGGAGCACCGCCCTCAAGGCATCGTTCTTGAGGGTGAAGAGCGTTAGGCGTCGGCGGTGGGGTGAAAGGCATATGTCATGATTGTAGAATTTTTGTTGACAACAAGCAATGACAGACAATCATGCTGGAATTCATTTACCCAATCCAAACCGACGAAATCCATGAATCCGATCCATTTTTCTCTGGCTGTCATGGCCACGAGCGCAACCGTAGCGTTCGGCGCTCCGGAACCGCCCAACATCGTGTTCATTCTGACGGATGATCAGGGATGGTCCGACTTGGGCTGCATGGGGAGCGATCTCTACGAGACCCCGAACATCGACCGGTTGGCGGAGCAGGGGGTTCGGTTCACGCAGGCCTATTCCTCGGCACCGCTCTGCTCGGCCACCCGGGCTGCCATCCTGACCGGTTGGGCACCCGCCCGCCAGCACCTGCACGGCGTCACCCCCCACAAACGCACGGACCAATACAATGAGTCGTTTGCCGACTACGAGAGCTGGGACGTCGAGCCCAAGATGCGGACGGCTGCGGCATTGAAGACCGAAATCCCCGTGCAGCTCGGGCAGTTTCCGCTGCACCGGGTCAATCTGGCCAAGCTGCTCAAGGCGGAGGGCTATGCCACGGGCTATTTTGGCAAATGGCACCTCGGGCCGGACGCGGACAAATTCCCGGAATACCAGGGTTTTGACGTCAACATGGGCGGGTCGCATTACGGCTGGCCGCCCAGCTATTTTTCGCCCTACAAGATTCACGGGCTCCCGGACGGTCCGCGAGGGGAATACCTGACCGAGCGACTGGCCGAAGAGGCCAGTGCGTTCATGAAGCAGAAGGCGGAGGCAGGCGAGCCGTTCTACCTGCATCTCGCGTTTTTCAATCCGCACGGCCCCTGGCAGGGCAAGCCCGAGTATGTGGAGTATTTCAAAAAGAAATTGAAGCCGGGTCTGCGGCACACCAACCCGGTCTATGCCGCCATGATTAAAGGGCTCGATGATGCAGTGGGACGGGTGATGCGGCAGATCGATGATCTGGGCATTGCAGACAACACCATAGTGATTTTCACGTCGGACAATGGCGGAGTGACCTTCACCACGCCGGAGAAGGCGGGCAGCGACGACGGGCGCATTACGAACAACGCGCCGCTGCGCGGGGGCAAAAGCACGACGTGGGAGGGGGGGATCCGCGTGCCGCAGATCATCCGCTGGCCGGGAGTCGCAAGGCCCGGTTCGGTTCTCGCGGAGCCGGTCGTCTCGCACGACTTTTTCCCGACGCTGCTGGCTGCGGCGGGCGGCACCTGTCCCCCGGATCATCCGGTGGACGGCATCGACCTGAAGCCGATCCTTATGGGTGAGCCGTCCGCCCGTAACCAGATCACGTGGTTCATGCCGCACTACATGGCCCTGGGAACCGATGACGAGATGCCCTCCTGCGGTGTGATCCGCGAAGGCGACTGGAAGCTGATCAAGCTATTCGAAGGCGGGTTTCGCCTTTTCAACCTGAACGACGACCCCGGCGAAACAAAAAACCTGGCCGAAGCCATGCCGGATAAGGTCGCGGAACT
This sequence comes from uncultured Chthoniobacterales bacterium, assembly GCA_964527025.1. GTDB lineage: Bacteria > Verrucomicrobiota > Verrucomicrobiia > Chthoniobacterales > Terrimicrobiaceae > CAZGNH01. Next base: position 5,227 of record CAZGNH010000241.1, read on the forward strand.
CGAAGGAAAACTGATGGCCGAATTGAAAGGCAAAAACGCCTTCATCCCTTCCATCTATCCCGGCTGGAACGAGGAGGCATTCAACAAATACCGCGAGATGATGCGGAAGAATTCCGGGGAATAGCAAAATGCGGACAGCAGATTCTATGGGCACGAGTTCATCATCCGACCTCCAGAGCGAAGCACGGCAAGCACCGGGGAAAATTTGCGCCCCATTTTTATTTGGCGCCCAGTATTACCGGGCTCCGACGCCCGAACCGGAGTGTTGGGAGACCGACCTGCGCCGCATGCGCGAGCTTGGTTTCAACCATGTGAAATTCTGGGTTCAGTGGCGGTGGAGTCACCGCACCCCAGATCGTTTTGTTTTCGACGATGTCGACCGCCTGATGGACCTGGCCCATGAGAACGGGCTGGCCGTCACGCTCAACACGCTCTTCGACGTCGCGCCGTCCTGGGTTTTGAAGGAGTGGCCGGATTCGGTCCCGGTCACGGCCGACGGACTCCCAGTCCCCCACCGCGCCATGCATTTTCGCCAGATCGGCGGCTTTCCCGGCCCCTGCCTCAACCACCCCGAAGCCGCGCGCGCACGGCTGCACTTCCTCGAAACCGCTGTCCGGCACTACGCTGGACATCCGGCGATGAGCATGTGGGATGTGTGGAACGAGCCGGAGCAGAACTTTTTGCACCGCCAGCCGGTTCCGGGCAAGCTGACCTGCTTCTGCCCGCACTGCCTCGCCGGGTTTGTCAAGGAACTCGAAGTCCGGTATGGATCGATCGAAGCCCTCAACGCGGTCTGGGGACGCTGCTACGAACATTGGGACGAAATCGAGCCGCCCCGCAGCCCGGAGACCATCAAGGACTTCATCGACTTCCGAGGCTACCACCTGCGCGTTATGGAGCGGGAAGCCAAAGCGCGCATCGAATGCGTTAAGAAACACGACCCCTGCCACACGGCCTACCTGCATGTGGTTCCGAACACGCTGCGCATCTTCAATCCGCTGACCGGAGTGGACGATTTCGCAATGGCCGACATGTGCGACGTGTTCGCCGCCTCGACCAACGGTGGAGCCATCTGGCCCAACCAACTGATCTCCGCCGCGCGCGGGAAACCCTGTTTCAACGTGGAGAGCCACATCAACGCCGGCCAAATCTCGATGCATCAGCGCGAGCTGGGCTTACAAGACGTGCTGGCCGATCTGCTCCCGCAGATCGGCGCGGGCATTACCGGATTCCTCTTCTGGCAATACCGCGCCGAAGTGCTCGGGACCGAATCGCCGGCCTGGGGGATCGTGAAACCCGACGGGAGCGACCGCCCGGAGACCCGCGCCATCCGCGAGTTCGGGGAAAAACTCGCCCCGCACATGGAGGTGCTGACCCGGTGCCGTCCGGAGCCCGCCGAAATCGCCATCTGGAAAAGCAGCCGCAATGAGATGTTCCATTTCTCGGCGGTGGGAGATCTCACCCAGCTGGCCGACCACGTGGAAGGCTACCGGACGTTTTTCCGCCGGGAGAATCTTCCGACCCGCTACATCAACGAATACCTCCTCGAGAAGCGTGCGCTGGAGAACATCCGACTGCTGATTCTACCCTGCTGTTATTATCTCAGCGACTCCGAATGCGATGCGCTGGACCGCTGGGTGCGCAGCGGCGGCACGCTTCTCTGCGAGGCGCACCTCGCGGCCTACAGCGATACCAAAGGACGTCACGAGCGCACCGTCCCCGGAGGCGGTCTGGCCGACAAGTGGGGAATCGTCGAGGAAAACAGCACGTCGGTCATCCACCTGAACAACACCACCGGGCAGGTCGAAGTCGGCGGTATCAACCCCGATCTGATCAAGGCGCTGGATACGGACGGGGCGGGCCGCTTCTTCCCAGTCTCCCTGTCGGACGGGCAAACCATCTTCGGAAGCGACACCTGCGCGTGGCTTCGCGGTGAGCACATCCAGCCGATCGGCTGGTCCGAGGGCAGGGTCGTGCTCGCGGAACTCTCCGTCGGCGAGGGCACAGTTTTCTATTGCGGCACACGACTCGGCGCGGGACTGGCGGTTCATCCGCAAGGGGCCGAACCACTGCTGCGGCGGATCATCAGCCACGCGGGCATCCAAAAGAGAGGGGTATTCCGGACCGACCCAGGTGTTCAGGGCGACATTCTCCGGCACGACGGTCGCCCGGCCTACATCGTGTTGCACAACACCGGAACGGCTTCGGCCACGGCGGAAATTCTGGAGGAGGGAACGTGGAAAGGTCTGTTCAGCGGAACGCGGACGCCGGCCTGCGGAACCATCCGCCTGGTTCCCGGGGAGACCGAGCTCTACCGCAACATCACCACTCCGAGCTGTTAGTCCGGACGGTAATTTGCTTCACGACTCTATAACAAATTCTAAAACCGGCTCCGATCTGGATTATGAATACGGGCAGGAGGGGTGCCTCGCACGGTCCGAGGCCATGCTTCGCTACAAATCGCCGCGCCATTCGCGCACGGCTTCACACATGGCAACCCAATTGGCGGGCTCCGTATAAGAGGAAATCTGGTTGCCGGTGCCGATGCCAATCCCACCGTTCCCGGTGCCGATGCGGTCGAGCAGATCAAGCACATATCTGCGCACTTCGGCCGGAGTGTTGAGCGTCATGATATTCATCTCCACACCACCGAAGTTACCAATGCGTTTGCCGTAGCGCTCCACCCAGACATCAAAGCGGTCGATCGCATCTTCGTTGGAGTGCTTGGCATCAATGCCCACCTCGCCGATGATGTCATCCATCACATCGTAGATTCTTCCGCAGGAGTGCAGCAGGAACGGTTTGCCATACGAATGCACGAGGTCAACGATCCGCTTGTACTGCGGC
>CAZGNH010000242.1:0-3690 GCA_964527025.1 uncultured Chthoniobacterales bacterium
CCCCGGCGACCAACTCCCCCCCGACGGCGACCTCGAACGCGTCACCCGCATGGTCGAAATGGCGGGGGCCTGAAATTTTGGGAATTCCGGATCCGCAACAAGCTCGACATCGTCGAATTTTCGCGGCATTCACTGTGTAACCCCCATGAACGAAGCGGAATGCCGGATGGCAGACATCACATCCCCAGCTCTCTGGAATATCACGGGAACGACATGGCAGCCGACCCGGAGACACGGATGGTCCACGTTCCTTCCCTTATGATCCATCTCAAGGGCATCGCATGGAACCACTCGCGCGGATTCACCTCCGTCGTTGCAACGGCCCAGCGCCATGAAGAACTCAACCCCGGTGTGCGGATCACCTGGGAAAAGCGCTCTCTCCAGGCCTTTGCCGACGCGCCGATGGAGCAGCTGGCCTCCGCCTGCGATCTCATTGTGATGGACCACCCCCACACGGCCATCGCGGCCGAGTCGGGGGCGTTGTTGCCCCTCGATGAGTGGATTCCGGCAGACTTTCTTGCAGATCAGGCCGCGAATTCCGTTGGTCGTTCCCACGAGAGTTATTCGCATTTGGGTCATCAGTGGACGCTTGCGACGGATGCCGCCACACCGGTAGCGACCTGGCGGCCTGATCTGATGGAAAAGCACAACTTGGAACTTCCCCGCACTTGGGAAGAAGTTCTGGAACTCGCCCGCCGGGGTCATGTCGCCGTGTCCCTCTTCCCCGTCGATGTCTTGATGCATGTTTACATGTTCTGCCATGCCCTCGGGACGCCCTGTTTTTCCGGCCACGAAGAACTGGCTCCCTCGGACTCACTGGCAAAGGCTCTGGAGTGTCTGAAGGAACTCGGCCGACTCTGCGGACCGGAATCCTACGGGCGAAACCCGATCCACACCGCGGAATTCATGACACAAACCGATGCCGCGGCCTATTGCCCGTTTGCTTACGGATATTCGAATTATTCGCGCCCCCGCTATGCCCGGAGCGTTCTTCAAGCCGGGGGTCTCGCCGGTTTTCAAGGAACCCGCCTTCGCTCAATCCTCGGCGGTGCCGGCCTCGCCGTATCCTCGCAAACCGCCCATCCCGCAGCAGCAGCCGAGTATGCCCGCTTCACGGCTTCGCCCGACATCCAGCGCGGCATCTACTTTGAAGCGGGCGGCCAGCCCGGGCACCGGACGGCATGGACCGATCCCTCTGTGAACGCCGCCTCGAACAATTTTTTCCATGACACGCTGACCACGCTGGATGAGGCGATTGTTCGCCCGCGCTATGTGGGCTACATGCATTTCCAGGGCGCCGCCTCGCCGGCCGCCCATGAGTGCGTGATTGGTTCGACGGGGCTTTCCCCCACCATCGATGCGCTTAACCGCATTTACCACGAGTCCTTGGCAGAATGATCGACACCCACCAACACCTGCTTTATCCCGCACGCTTCCGTTACGCATGGACCGCCGATCTGCCGGCACTCCAAGGCAATTTCCGATTGGAGGAATACTGTCGCGCATCGGAAGGCTGCGGCATTGAAGGCACCATTTTTATGGAGGCGGATGCGGACGAATCCGCCGGGGAGGCGGCATTTTTCTGTCGTTTGGCGCAGGATCCTGCCAACAAAATCCTCGGCGTGATTGCGGCGGCCCGTCCGGAAAACACCGGCTTCGAGGACTCCCTCGATTCCATCACGCATCCTGCCCTCAAAGGAATCCGCCGTGTTCTCCACACGCAGCCCGACAACCTTTCGCAGTCGGCCGCCTTCCGCGCAAATATCGCCCGGTTGGGAGAGCGCGGGCTGACCTTCGACCTGTGTTTTGCCCAGCGCCAGCTCGGCCTTGCGCTGGATCTCGTCCGCGCCTGCCCGGGCACGACGTTCATTCTTGACCATTGCGCCGTGCCCGATATCGTGGGGAACGACGCGCCGCACGGCGGCGGATTCAAGACCTGGGCCGCCGCCATTGGCGATCTCGCCCGTCTTCCCCATGTGAATGTCAAGATCTCCGGCCTCACCACCTGTGCTCCCGGGCACCGGCGAAATGTCGAGAGCTTGGCTCCCTACGTGAACACCGTCCTCGAAGCCTTCGGGCCTGCGCGGTGCCTCTGGGGCGGGGACTGGCCGGTGGTCAACCTCGGCAGCGGACTGGCCGGTTGGTGTGAGCTGACGATCTCATTGTTGGCCGGACTGAGCCATGCGGAACGGAATGCAGTGTTTCGCGAGAACGCGCAGCGCGTTTATTTGATGATATCCGGGCCGGAACCCCGGACTGTGCCCCCGGGAGATCTTGTGATCCCCGACGAACCTCGGGATGCGGAAAAATGAAACACGCACCATCGTTTGTGAAGTTCCTCAAACCTTGGCGATGCAACCCAAGCCGTACAAACACACTATGAACTTCACCGGCGCAATCCACGGCATCTACGTTCCCACCATCGTTCCGTATGATGCCCAAGGTCGCATCAATGAAGACGAATTGCGCCGCATCATCCAATGGATCGGCAGCAGGGGAGTCACAGGGTTTTATCCCAACGGGAGCATGGGGGAGTTTATCCGGCTCAGCTACGAAGAACGCAAACGGGTTGTTTCCCTTGTTGCCGGGGAGGCCCGGGGCAAGCCGGTCCTTGCCGGGGCGGCCGAGCCCAATGTCGATCTTGTGCTCGACATGTGCCGCTATTGCGCCGATCTCGGCTGCCGTGCAGTCTCCATCACCGGACCGTATTATTACAAGATCACCCAGGAGAGCATCGAGGCCTACTTCCGGGAACTGGCCGCGAAGTCGCCGATCGACATTGTCATTTATAACATTCCGGCTTTCGCGAATGAGATCAGCGTGCCGGTGCTCAGGCGGCTGGCGCTCGACTGCCCGCGGATCATTGGGACGAAAGACACCTCGCGCGACATGCCGCGCTTCCAGCAGGTTCTTCACGAAATCAAAAGCCAGCGTCCGGACTTCTCGGTGCTCATCGGCTGGGAGGAACTTTTGTGCGCCTCGCTCTTCATGGGGGGAGACGGGGGCACGCTCTCAAGCGCCGGGGTCGTGCCCGAGGTGATCATGAAAATTTTCAATGAGGCCCGCGCAGACAACTGGGCCGAAGCCAAACGCGTGCAGTTCAAGATCCTCGACCTGTTTTCGCTGATGGCAAACGCACCAAATTTTCCGGAGGGATTCAGGGCCGGCTATGAAATGCGCGGCTTCATTCCGGGCCGGGCCCGCTTTCCGCTCTCCCCCGGAGAGATCGAAAAAATGGACGGCATTCGCGCGCGCATTGCCTGCGTGCTTGCCGAATGCGGCTTCGCGGAAGCAGCCGCCGCTTGTCGGACCACGTTGGATTCCCCCTCCCGTGACGACATCGAGAACATCGTGCGCAACATTCTGAGAAACCTCCATGCCTGAATGGCACGAACTTGACGCGCATCTCTCACAAAGGTTGCCGCGCGAGCCCGCGCGGGGCAGGCGGGAACAAGGCGGCCGACAGATTGGGCCGATGGCTGTGTGAAGACATACCGCCGGAGGCACAATCCGACGAACCGGGGTGTTTCCCGCCTGCCTCCCGCAAGTCGCGGCGAGATGCGGGCTAGAGCCTGTTATGCACTTTGGCGGGCATTTGTTGGGTTCAAAACGGGCTGCCGGCAAGGCGCGGGGAGCGCGGCATCCCCGTCCCGGCGCGCCGGGATTAGCGAGCCGCAACGCCGCCGCCAG
>CAZGNH010000243.1:0-5156 GCA_964527025.1 uncultured Chthoniobacterales bacterium
CATTTTCGACGCGGGCGGAGTCGTTGATTTACCGTCAGCTCGGGTGTGATGTGATCGGGATGACAAATTTGCCCGAGGCAAAGCTGGCGCGGGAGGCCGAGATGGCCCTTGCGACCCTTGCCACGGTGACCGATTACGATTGCTGGCGGGAGGGCGAAGAACCGGTCACAACCGGTGCCATCCTCGAAAACCTGCGCGCCAACGTGGAGGCGTCCCGCCGGGTGCTTGCCGCCGCCATCCCCAAAATCCCCGCGCATGCCGACTGGCCGGAGCACCGCGCCCTCGAAGGTGCCATCATCACCCCGCGCGAGGCATGGCCGCCGGAAACCCTCAACAAACTCTCTTTCCTTCTCGGGCGGTTTTGAAGCCGGACTTCCGATCGCAACCGGGCTCCCGCAAACATGGGCTCCCGGCCTCACCGCTCAAAAGCAAAACACCGCGGGAAATTCGTTGATTTGGCGAGCGGCGACCGCTTGCGTCCATGGGGTCTTCGCCCCATGGAACTTCACCCCATAGCCAACGGGGGTGATCCGTGGGATGTTTCCCATCATGAAAACCCAATATTTTCTTGTGGCGCTGGTTGTGTCCGCGCTCTCTCCGTTTTCTCAAGCGGCCGAGGGCAGGTGGGATGAAATTGTCGGAAAGCGCGTGGTCAACCACCAGGGTGTCACGCTCGGGCGGGTTGTGGATTCGGTTATTGACCTCGAACATGGCCGCTACGTTGGAATGCTCGTATCCTACGGCGGATTTCTGGGCATCGGGACGCAGAAAAAAGTCGTGCCACCGGGTGCCCTCACCGATGACGGAAGTGGTCGGACCCTTCAATTGGACATGGATGTCGAAAGGTTCCGAAATGCTCCCACATTTCCCATGTCCCGCAAACTCGGGCCCCCTCCGATTCAGAAAGTTGCCGCCGTTTACGACTACTTCGGGCAATCGCAGTATTTCGCCGATTTGATTCGATCTGCGCCGGCAACCGGAGGCCAGCGTGAACAAATCGGATTCACCCAGCCCGGCTCGCAAATTCTGCGCATGCCCGTGGAAACTCTCCAGGGAAAATCCCTCGGCCACATCGTGGGCTTGCGCGATTTGAACCGCAACACCGGACGCCTTGGGGCTGTGATCGTCCGGTATTATGGATATTACGGTGGAAATTCCAAAGCCATCAGGCCCCAAGCCCTGCGCTACAACCTTCAAAAAAACCGGTTGCGTCTCAATGACAAAGCGCAGCCCTTCGATGAGAGCGCCGATTTCTCGATGGGGCCCGCGGGCTATTACACCGAACAACGCCCGTTCCAACGGCCCGATGACCCCCGTCTTGCCCTGGCCCAAGGCAACAGCCCGCAGGACAGAAAGATCACATCGGAAATCATGCGCGGACTTGAAAGGGACTCCAGCCTCTCCCACTACGCCAAACGGATCCAAGTGGGAACGGTCAATGGCCGGACGATCTTGCGGGGGCGCGTGGAAACCCCCGAAGGCAAAGCTCAAATCGAAGCAATTGCCAATCGCGCCGCGGGTGGGGGGCGGGTGACAAACCTCCTCAATGTTGAACCAAGGACCGGGCGGGCGGCAGACCGGGATTGACCCGTGATGGCACGCCGCCGTTCATTTTCCACCTCCCGGCGCGGCCGGGCAAATCCATGGACCTGCCCGGCGCAAAGCCTTCGGACGGGCGGTGACGCCGGTTGCTATTATCATGAGCCGGCAGTATGTTCGCAGTGGGATTTTAATGCGCCGGCAGAAGCCCCCCTCTCATGAAAACTCAATTTTCCAACTTTTGCCGACACTACGAAGCGGCCTTGCACTCCTCTCTTCAGGATGGTGGCAATCTGGATGCCGTGCCGGAAATCAACCATCTGGCACGCTCATCAGGAATCCCCATTCGGGAATTCGCCGCATTCCACGAGCAGATTCTCCTGGACGGTGTGCGGACCTCGATCACACGCGGCCGGCGATTGAAACAGCGGCGGCGCGCGTCCGCATTTTTTGCCGAGGTCTGCGGCTTCACCGAGGGTGACGAAGCCGGAAAGCCCTCCGCATTGAAACAAACCATCGCCATTCTCAGCGAGCGCGGGACGCAACTGGCCGATGACTCCCGTGACTTGCGGCAGAAACTTGCAAAGAGTTTGGGCCGGGAAAAAGACCGCAAATCCAACCATCTGCGATTCACCCACTCTCTGAAAGAGTCGGAACGGCTCAAGGATCAACTGCGTCTCCTCTCCCGCAGAATCCTGACCGTCCAGGAAGACGAACGGAAAAAAATCAGCCGTGAATTGCATGATGTGATCGCCCAATCCCTTGTCGGCGTCAACTTTCGGCTTGCCGCTCTTAAACGCGAATCCTCCCTGAACACCAGAGCACTCCACCGGAACATCACGCTAACCCAGAGCCTCGTGAAGAAATCAACCGAGATTGTCCACCGTTTCGCACGGGAATTGCGGCCCACGGTGTTGGACGACATCGGGTTGGTCCCCGCCCTCCATGCCTACATGAAGGGATTCACCACCCGCACGGGTGTGCGGTCCCACCTGACCTCCTCTTCCACAGTGGACAGGCTGGATGCCAAACAGCGGACGGTGCTTTACCGCGTGGCCCAGGAGGCTCTCACCAATGTCGGCAATCACGCGAAAGCCAGCCGGGTGGATGTCACCATCAGCACCACCCCCACCGGCGTTGCTCTTGCCGTCAAGGATGACGGCAAATCGTTCTCGCCCGAGCGGATTCTCCGTTCCAAGCGTTTGGGGCGCCTTGGAATCGTGGGCATGCGGGAACGCATCGAAATGGTGGGCGGGACGTTCAAGATCGACTCCTCGCCCGGTCACGGCACCCTCATCACCGCTGAAATTCCCTGCAAGCGCACCCCTCCCAAGCGCCCCGCCACCAAAACCAAGTGAAAGGCACAAAACCGATTTCTGTTGTCATTGTTGACGACCACACGGTTGTCCGGGAGGGCCTGCGCACGTTGGTTGAGTTGGAGGAGGATTTGAGCGTGGTCGGAGAAGCTCAAAACGGGCGCAAGGCAGTTGCCCTTGTGAAATCCCTGCGACCCGATGTGGTTTTGATGGATATTGCCATGCCGGAACTCAATGGCTTGGAAGCCACCCGCCAGATTCTTGCCATCCTCCCGCAAACCCGCATTCTCATGCTCACGGCCCACAATGATGATGCTTACGTGGAAAGCGCTTCCAGTTCCGGGGCGGTGGGATTCCTCCTGAAGCAATCGTCCGCTCACGAAGTCTGTTCCGCCATCCGCAAGGTGGCGGCAGGCGGCACGTTCAATTCATTCTCCATCGAGCGCCGCAGGAGCCGCCTGAAATCCGCCCGCACCGGGTTGACAAACTCAAGGCATGACGCCCCGGCCCTGACTCCTCGTGAGAGGGAGGTCCTCCAGTTGATCGCAGAGGGCAAGGCCAACAAACAGACCGCCGATGTCCTCGGGATCAGCATCAAGACCGTCGAAAAACACCGCACAAGCCTGATGGCCAAACTGGATATCCATGATACTGCCGGACTGACCCGGTATGCGATTGCCTCGGGAATGGTCGAAAGCAGCGTTCAGTTGACCGTGCTTTGATCCTTTAAGCAAACGGGCATTCATGATGACTGTTCCGCCAACCGCAAGGTGGCGGAAGGTGTCATGCCCCTCTCCGGCGCGCTGCGCGCGCCGGAGATTTTTTCGACATGGATGCGGCGGGGATCAATCTCAGAAGGCGAAGCGGAGACCGCTTCTCAGGTTGGCGACATTGCCGCTGCCGCCATAGAAGTAGCGGCCATCAACAAAGATCCCGATGTGATCGGTGAAGCGGTATTCCAAACCGCCGCCGACATTCCCATAGCCGACCGCGGTTCCGTCCCAGCCGACCCCTCCGCCCACCATCACGTAGGGAGCAAGGTTCCATGAGCAGATTGGGTACCGCAGGAACAGGTTGCCGTTGAGCGGCATGTGTTCAACCGTTCCCCCATTGTCATACCACGAGGCCTCGTATCCAATGCCGAAATAGCGGGCGAAGAAGAAGTTGAATCCGAATCCGCCGCCCGATCCCGTTTGGAAGGTGCTGCCTCTCGATCCGAAAAAACCGGTGTAAAACGCATCCACCTGGAATTCCATGTCTCTGAACCGACAGTCCGTCTCCTCAATGACAACTTCGTCCTTGAAGGATTTCGAGTCGGTGCCGGCAATGGCCGGCGTGAACGGGGCCGCCGTCATAAACAGCGCCCCCCCTATTGCGAGTCGGACCAGAAGGCCCGTTGGTTTGATTTTCATTGTTTTTAAGGCGTCCGGTTTTTCCTTTCGAGAAAGTCCGGACGATTGAAAAAATGCAAATTTCCCACCAATCGAGCAATGGGGTGATCACCCCATGCCGTGGCCTCCGGGATTTCAGGGGTAGGGATTTACCCCATGGCGGACTTTTTCCGCCCCGCCCAGATTCAAGTTATGAAAAAAGCATTTGCATATACACTGCTGCTGGCCGGGATGTTTTCCTTGGCGGGCTGCATCAGCGTGAAAAGCCAGAGGGCACCCTCGACCAGGGCAACCGTCACAACCACCGAAGAAACCACGGCGCGAAACCCGCACTCAACCACGGTGGAAACGCAAACCACCCGCACCTACTGAGACCATGTTATACACAATTGCCGTCGTCTTGATTGTCCTCTGGCTGCTCGGCATGGTGACCGGCTACACGATGGGCTCTTTTGTTCACATCCTTCTGGTCATTGCAGTAATCATCATTCTGGTGAACCTCATCTCCGGACGGCGACCTTGGTAGGAGCGTAGACCCAGGGTGGCTTCGCAACCCCGGGCTATTGGATGAAGCCCCCGTTGGAGCTGTGGAACTTACTCCACAGAACCAATTGGCACCACTTTGGCAATGGAAGAAATTTGTCCTGCACCCGGGTGCTGGAAGGGAAAAAGAAATTTCTTTATTTTCGGGTGGCATGTGTCAGCTTTTCCCAAAACCACCCTTGATGATTCGCAATTCCATCTGTGCGACGGTTTTGATGTGTCTGGCGGCATGCACCGGCCAGTCGCAGACCGCGTCGGAGCCCGCCGGACGGCCGTTGCCGACCGTAGTGGTGGTTCCTCCCGACGAGCTTTCCCGCGACCCGTCCCTTCCCCCGGCCACCAACCGGCCCGCCGTTCCCAAACCAAC
>CAZGNH010000244.1:0-7452 GCA_964527025.1 uncultured Chthoniobacterales bacterium
GTGGACTCGATGATGATCGGCCACATCACGATTTCCGGCCTCGATCCCGGCGGCCCTCCCGCCTCGCTCTCCCACCGGGTCGTCACGGAGGTGCTCCGCGGAGACCTCGGGTTCAAGGGACTTGTGATGACCGACGACCTCGACATGGGCGCCATCCTCAACCACCACGGATTCGACGACACCCTGCGCACGGGCCTCCGCGCCGGCAACGACCTCCTCATGCTGTGCCACCGCATCGAAATGGCCCGCCAAGCACGCGACATCCTCGCCGCCCTGCCCCGCGAACTCCTCGATCCCCCCCTCGAACGCGTCGCCGCTTTCAAACAACACCTTGCCCCTCCGGCTCCATTTTCCGAGGAGGCGTTCCGGGCCGTTGACGCCGAAATCCGCCTGCTGCGCATCGACACGCTCGGGCCGGAAGCGGCCGACACACGCAGCCCCGACGATGGCAAACGCTCCCCGGTCGAGATGTATTGATTCACTCCCCGTGGCAACAGCCGTTGCCGCCACCGCAGCAACCGCCGCCGTCGTGGCACCCGTCGTGGCCCTCGTCCCCGCAGGCCGCCACAACCTCGAACGCAATATCCTGAAAGGAAAGTTGTTCGCGAATGCGCCCGACAAACGCCCACGCATCCGGCCCCGGCTCGTGCTCCGTGCGCAACTGGATCTCGATCGGCTTGCCCGCCAGCTCGGGAAACGACTCCTCCATCTCGCCATCAAGCGCAAAGGACAAATACGCATTGAGCTTTTCCTGCAACTGCACAAGCTGCGCCTCACCACCGTCCCACGGACGCCGCTCATACATCGCCATCACGAGCTTGCCCGAGCGCGTGTCATGCGCAAAGGCATCAAGCACCCCGGGGTTCTCGATGCCGCTCACGGTCTGTTGCCTCCAGAGGAAAGGAATTTCATCGTGCGCGACCTTCGTCCATGACACCCCGTGATGTCCATGATAAAAAGCCCTGCCTTCCATCGCTGTGATCGTAATGTGCGCGGCGATTGCCCTGCTGTAGCCGGTTCGCCGCTCAGAACGCCGCCCAACACAGGCAGGCTTTGAGCACCATGTCGAACAGCGCCGGGAGCGTCTGAACCAGACTGCCCTTGATTTTCATGCTCGCGCGCCAACAGCAACCAATATCATGAGCGCAAAATGGCGGGCGCTTGACGCTCAATGCCCGACTTGGCAGCGTATGGGCATGGAAAGTTCCGCTTCCGGAGTCAAACTCCGGGCCGACGCCCCGGAGGGCCGGAAACGATTTTCTTTCCTCGGTGCGGGGCGCCCCGCACCCCGGATAATCAGCCAACATCCGAAGGGGTCGGGCCTTGAATTGCAATCTCGCTGACGAGATTGCATGCTTGGGTCCGGATGGCCTTTTCACAGAAGAGACTTCTCACGATGCTTCTGCTCGCTGCCCAGCCGACATGGGCCGCCCGAGTTCTTCTTCCCGACGGTTCGCCTGCCTCCGGCGCACAAGCGGTCTCCCTGTCCAAGGAGCACTTTGCCCATGTTGTCGGGAGGGAGTTTGCGCGACCCACGGAGAGCTTGTCCGTCGCCAAGGACGGCACGCTCGAAGTCTCCTCCGGGACCGCAGGGCGCTGGATCGTGCTCCACCAAGAAGGCTGGGCCGACACCGACATCGCCACCGAGACTCCCGAGGTCCGTTTGGAGCCATGGCAAGCGGTTTCGGGAGTGGTCGTGGCAGCACTGCCCGCGGAGGCGGTGGTCTCATATCACCGCCTTGAGCGCCCGCGCCGCACCGACGACAAGGGCAGCATTTTTTGGACAAGCACGGCTCCGGTCTCGGCGGATGGCACCTATACCATCCCGTATCTGCCATCGAACCCCGGCTCCGTGGGCCTGCTGCGCGAGGTCAAAAATGAGCGCCGGGTCTTTCGTTGGCGCGACTATCCGCGCATGGTCAATGTTCCCGCAGGTGGCCCCCTCAACCTTGCCGGCGGCTCGACGGTGTCCAGGCGCATCATGGCCGACGAACTTCCGGCGGTAATCACGCTCGCGCCCAAAGACCGACACGAGGCCGCCTGTCATGCGCTCACCGATGGGGACGGCCGCTTTGCGATTCCGGGCGTGCTCCCCGGAACCTACCGTCTCACGGCCCGACCCGATCGTGGAAGCAGCACGCGAAAGTCAGATGGGGTACCAGGCCTATAATTTAAATGTTTCCTGGAAAACCGGGGGGCAGTGAAACCGCGGCGGAGGGATGCAGTCCGAGCATATGTGCAAAAGCGTTTGAGCGCGGCCCCTTTTTCTGGACAGTTACAGAATGAAATTCTGGAAAAGCTCGATGATCTCGCCATGCGGCCCCTTGAAAAAAGCGATGCGCACGGGCACGGGGCCGATGCTGGAATCGATGGTGAGGTCCTTGCTCTCCATGGTCACTTCTGCTCCGGCTTCCCGGGCTTTTTCCAGCATAGCCGCACAGTCATCCTGAGTTCCCCCCGGTAGTTTGGCCAGAGCTGGGTTGAGATGGGAGCCTGAAAAGGGCACAAGCCAGCGCGATCATTTGCGGGCGGACTTTGGCGGCAGTTCCCGGATGAAGGCCCAGGAGACTTCGGCGGTCTGGCCGTTGTCGTAGTGGACGAAGAAGCCGGAGCGGGTTTCGGGTTCGATCTCGACGGATAACGGTGTGGCCCCGCGGGCGATGCCATTCGCTTTGCGGATGGTTCGATGGGGTTCAAGAAACGAGAGCCCGTCGTCGAACTCCACGTCGAACGCATCCTCCCACGAGAGATAACGGGCATGGGCTATATCAACCATTTTGGCCGTTCCAAATGGCTTTTTGAGGTTGGTGCTGGCTTTCACAGGCGGTTTTCGCGTTTCAATTGCTCGATGATTCGCACCAGCTTACGCTCTGGTGTCCATCCTTCCAATCCCCGAATTGGATCAATTTCAAGACGCCCGAGTTTTTTGCCGCTGGCTGTTTTCACGTGGACGTGCCGGGGTGAGTGGTCGCCTTTCCACCAAAAGATGATATACCCGCCGCGTCGGATTTTGCCCATGGCGTGTGAGAATCAGAGTTGCCGATCCTTCAACTGTTCGTCTGCAGCCTCGGCAAGACGCCGGTCGCGTGGGGTTCGTTTGTCCTCCCAACCACGTTTTTGCGGTTTGCAAAGAGCGCAGGCCGAGTGCTTGGGAGCTCGGATTCGGCGCTGGGTTACACGGGTTTTCATCGTGCGTCTTTCCGGCCATGTCCCATCATCCGAGGTGATGCGCACGAGGAGGACTTGTCCGCCGTTGGACTGCGGGTTGGAGAGGACGACACAGCGATGATACGGGAATTCCGTGCTTTTGAGCGCGGTGCCGAGCCGGATCATGCGGCGGCGAAGATGTCGTCGAGCAATTCGCTGGTCACCGGGCCGTTGCGCATGGAAAGGTAATCGCCGCCGACCACCGGGATCCCGCGCCGGTCCAGCAAAAGCCGGTCCAAGAGGTAGCAGAGATTCATCAGCTTCATGACGTTGATCTGCCCCCCGGCACGCTCCAGAAACTCGCAGGCAGTTTCGGTGGCTTTCCCGATTTGAAAGCGGAAGTTCATGGGGGAAGCATACACCCCCGGGCAATGCCGAGGCAAACGAACAATTATTCCGCGGTTTCAGGCCGCATAGAGAACTCGTCGAGTCCTACCGCAAGGCCGAGGGCCAACCCCGGCAGCGCGTGGTCGTCTCCTTGGGCGATGCCGCGCTGCCGGAGATGGAAACGCCCGCCATTGCCCGTGCGGTGGAAAACCACTTGGCCGGACACAGTGAGTTGCTGCCAAACGAACTTTCCGAGGAGGCCGCAGGCTGGGTGCACCGCATCCTGCAACTTGCCGGTCGCTCCAAGTCGGCGCGTCCGGTTTGCTCGGAGACCGTTGACGGCGTGGTTGTCGAGCGGGTTCAAAGCGAAAACATCGTCCAGCTCTGCTTGAAGGGCCGGATGGAGATGGATTTCAGGCTGCTCGATGGCAATGACCGCTTCTTCTGATGCGCAGGTTTTCACCAGAACCGGGAGAAGCTGGCTAACGCCGATGCCGGTGTCGCGGTGGGAGATGAATGTGCCGGTGCGCTTGTCCATGAGGCTCTCGGCCCGGCGCCCCTTCTCGATCAAAACGATTTCCCTTGCTGCCAAGGGCCATGTTCCGGGTGAGATATTCTTTGAGAATAAAACACCACCGGGTTGGAGTGTTGCACCCCTGCCAAATCTTTTGCAGTAAGAAAGGGAATGTCTTGGCGGGGGCGCACCAATAGGCCGTATTCGTCGAGTTCAAGTTCAAGCAGCCGAGCGTCGAGTGCGGCAGAGACCCGGGTTTGATCGGAATGCTCTGCGGCGGGCCGAAGGCTTTGAAGTTGGAAATGGTGAACGAATTGATCATGCGGGTGATGGCTGCCAGCGGAGGACTTTCAGGCCGGGGACGCGGCGGAACTCTTTGTCGTTGCCGGTGACGAGGGTGACGGCCGCGCTGCGGGCGTGCGCGGCGATGAGGAGGTCGAGCGGGCCGATGCTCATGCCCCGCTTTTCGAGCGCGGCGCGGATCTCCCCGTAGGCGCGGGAGGCGGAGTCGTCGAAGTCGAGCACCGGGAATTGATCGAGAAAATCGCCGACCTCCGCCCTCGCCATCTCCGGGCGGGAACTCTTTTCGGCCCCGGTCCACAGCTCTGCGGCCACGATCCGGGAGAGACAGCACTCCCCGGTCGGCGGAATTCCTTCCAAGCGCGGGTGGTTGCGCAGGATGGCGATGCACACAGTGGAATCGAGCATGTAATCAGGGCTCACAGGTCACCAGGTCAGATCCCGAATCTGCTGCTCCTTCGGACGGGGCACATCGGGGAAATCCCGCAGTCCGGGGTATTTTGCGTGCAGGTGTTCCGCGAGCTCCTTGACGGTCCGGAATTTCGGCTTCTCCAGCGCGCGCAGAACGACATCCTTGCCGCGCTTCTCGATTTCGACTTCCTCCCCCTCGAACCGGAACGCCTTCGGCAGCCGAACGGCCTGGCTCCCACCATGCTTGAAAAGTTTTGCGGTCGCTGTCATAGATACTAACGTAGATACAGAATACTCGGTTGTCGAGGGCGTTTTTATCTCATCCAGGAAACCGCCGGTCGAGCTCGGCAAAGACATCTGCGGAGCTCCGGTATTTCGCAGTGCCATCCTCCACCCTGGCCATGCGCCGCGCAATTTCCTGCTCCCACGCCTCGTCCACGCTGGCATCGGCCGGGATGTCGGACTCCGAGACATCGAGAAGAATTCGCGCCGGGTCGTCACTGGAACGGTTGAGAACATTTTGCGAGGTAGCGGCGGCCGGCGGCATCAGCAACGCGGTTCCCGATGACCCGACCCGCCAAAGCCAGTTCAGCCGACAGTTGAAAGAGCTCGAAGAATATTTTGAAACAAAGCTTCTCATCCGAAAACGGGGTCGCTTTGAGCTGACGGAGTCCGGGCGGGAGCTGTTTCAAATTGTTCAAACCCACTTTTCGGCATTGCAAGAACTTGCGGATCGTTGCTCGAACAAAAAAATCGAGGTCCGGATCGGAGCCGGTGAGAGTCTTCTCCAATGGCTGCTGCTTCCATGTTTGGGAGGCTTACTCGCCCGGCATGCCTCGGCAACTCTGGTCCTCCGGAATCTGCAGACAGACAATATCCTGAAAATGCTAACCGACGGTGAAATCGACATCGGCATCGTGCGGCAGGAGGTTGTTCGAGCGCCATTGAAGTTCGAGCGTCTCGGGCAGATCGGGCATCGATTGGTTGTTCCCGCTGCGAAAAAAGCCGGTGGCACGGACCCATGGGCTTTGCTGCGAAATCACCAAGTTGCCGTGCTCGACGGCAGCGAGGTCACCCGGGCACTTGAGCGTGATGCGGCGACGAAGGGAATCAAACTCGATATTGTTGTCCGTGCAAGTTCCCACGCGCAGCTCGTCGAGGCAGTGAGGGGAGCACATCCACGCCACGAGCTCGGAGTTGCGTGGCGATGGCGGCGGGGACGTGAACGTCGAGGTAGAGCGGGGTCATGCAGCCCGATTCCGCCGGGAGGCGAGCAGGCGCAGGCGGAGTGGGGATGCGGGGTGCTCGTCAGCCTGGTCGAGGGCATTCAGTTCCTTAGTCAGTTCGGCGTCAATTTCTTCGCGGTGGTCGTGGTAGTAGCCGAGGGCGGCGTGGATTTCAGCGAAGGTGAGGTGCGGGTATTGCCGGGCGATTTCCTCGGCGGACCAGCCATAGCCGAGGTGGTCGGCTGCGATTTGCGCGACGCGGATGCGGGGAAGGCGCTCCAGTCGGGCCAGTTCCCCGTTCGCGACAGTGATGTGTGGATAATCGAGTGCAGGCATGGTTGTAGTGTAGCACGAGGCAACGGATTCGCCAGCTTGGTGCTGCCGACACAGTTCAAAGATAGCGTGGGGGGACAGTTCCTGCCAAGATGCAAATCGGCGGGGCCCTACGAAGCCGCCGGTTTTTTGAGCCCCCACTTGTCGATGCGCGAGAGGAGGGGTGTCGGTTTCACTCCGAGGGGAACCGGGGTTCATCGTCTTGCAATTTTCTGAAACTCCTACCTGTTGAGCGCGATATTATTTGTCGGATGGGAGCAATCGGAATGCGCGGGGTTTTGGGTGAGCGGAACCGAGTTTTCTGCGGGGGTGCCGAAAACGACACGCGGGGGCGCACATGCTCCCCGGAAGGGAGTGTCGTAAACCGCTTTCGGAGCTACCCTCCATGTTTCCACGGATTGAGCAGGGGGATTTCAATCGGGTAATCGACGGTGTTTCTGGTGACGAGGATCAGGTCGTGGGCAAGCGCGGTGGCGGCAATCAGGCTGTCAAGCACAGGCAGGCGGCGGCCCTTGCGCTGATGCCGGGCGCAGAGCCGTCCCCATTCGCACATGACTTGGCCGGTCGGCGGCAGCAAGCGGTTTTCGGCCCAGCGGTTCAGGCGTTCAAACCACGCGGCGATTTCCTTTTTGCGTTTGCCCGCCGGGAGAAGTTCGATCCCTTTGACGATTTCGCCGTAGGAAATCGTGGAGAGGTGGGTTTCGTGATCGTGCGCATCCAGCCAGTCCATGACCGCTTCATCCGGCTCGGAATTCGAGGACTCGCTCAAGACATCGGTATCGAGCAGGAAACCCATGTTATTCGAAACGGAGGGTGCGGCCGGTGTCCTTGTCACGGGAAATTTTCCATCCCTTCACCGGGCATTCGCGCAGAACAGTTGAAAGTTTTTCCCGGTGAGTCTCGCGGGCATATTGTGCGGCTGCGACAATGACGACCGCGGCACGACCATGCCGTGTGATGGTCTGCGGGCCGTCACTCAACGCGCGGTCCACCACCTCGCTGAACCGGTTCTTTGCCTCTTGGAGCTGCCAAGTCATGGGAAAAAAATAGCCAGTCTGGCCAGAATGTCAACGGAAGAATGGGGAAAGGGGTCGGTTGTGAATGGCGCTAAGTTAAGACGGATTCGGGCGTGAT
>CAZGNH010000245.1:0-3782 GCA_964527025.1 uncultured Chthoniobacterales bacterium
GAGCCGCGCCCCCTGTTCGAGCGCCGCCACGATGTAAAATGCCATCACCGGCAACACCGCCCCGTTCATGGTCATCGAGACACTGATCCTGTCGAGCGGGATTCCGCCGAAGAGGATTTCCATGTCGAGGATCGAGTCGATGGCGACCCCGGCCTTGCCGACATCGCCGACAACGCGGGGGTGGTCGCTGTCGTAACCCCGGTGGGTCGGAAGATCAAAGGCGACCGAAAGCCCCATCTGGCCGGCGGCAAGGTTGCGTTTGTAGAAGGCGTTGGACTCCTCGGCGGTCGAAAACCCGGCATATTGGCGGATCGTCCACGGGCGCTGCACATACATGGTGGCATACGGCCCGCGCAGGAACGGCGGGATGCCCGCCGTGAAGCCGAGGTGGTTGCAACCATCCAGGTCGCCGGGGCCGTAGGCGGGCTGGACCGGGATGCCCTCGTTGGTGGCGTGGGGGGAGGGGGCGCCGCCGCCCGCGCCGGCTTCGAGCGCCGCATGCCATTGCCCGCGCGTGGCGGACGGGGGTTTCGGAAGGGCGATTGTTGAGAAGTCGGGGAAGCTCATGGCGGGTCAGTGGGCGATGCCGAGTTTGCGTTGAAGGGTTTCGAGGAACTCGATGCAGTTGGCGCGCAGGTGGATGAAGTCGTCGATGCCCGCGGCGCGGAATGCCTCGACGTGGTCGGAGGGCAGGCCGGCAAGCAGGATCTGGCGCTTGGGTTTTTTGGCGCGCACGGCTGCGACAAAGGGGGCAACGAGATCCGGGTAGGTGTCGTCGGTCGAGCAGAGGACGACGACCTTGCACCCGCTGTCGATGGCGGCTTTGGCGGCCTCTTCGACCGAGGATGCGCCGGTGCCCTGATGGATTGCGAATCCACCGGCGGCGAGGAATCCGGCGGCGAAGTCGGCGCGCGCCTTGTGTTGTTTGGGCGGCCCGAAGTTGGCGAGCCATGCGGAGGGGCTTTTGCCGGTGGTGTGCGCGTGGCGGAGGACATTGGCGCGGAGGGCCTCGTAACCTTCCGCCAGACGGAAGGCGCGCGGGCGTTCGATGGCGGGCGGCGGGGTTCCCGGTCGTGGAAGCGCCTCGCGGATTTGCCCGAGGGTCGCTCCGGCGGCGAATGCGGCGGCGACGGATTCGACCGAGCGCCCGACAGCCGGGGGGGTGTGGGGTCGCAGCCCCTCGATGAAGGCGGCGCGCTTTGCATGGGCGGCCTGATGGTCGGGTGTATCGGACTCGAGCGGCTTCTCGGCAGGATTGGGAAACAGATTGACTCCGATGACCGGCTCGCGCCGCGTGGCCATGGCTTTGGCGCGCCCATCGGCGGACTTGGCGGTTGTCTGCTGCGGGAAGCCGGCTTCGAGCGCGGAGGCCATGCCCCCCATGGCTTCGATTTTTTGGAAAAGCTCCCATGCTTTTTGTTCCATTTCCGTGGTGAGGGACTCGATGCACCACGAGCCGCCGGAGGGATCGGCCGTCGCCGAAAATTCACACTCTTCCGAGAGGATGGCGTGCATGTTGCGGGCGATGCGCCGGGAAAAGTCTGTGGGTGTGCGGGCCGCTTCGTCGAAGGCCGCCACGTGCATGCTGTCCACCCCAGCGACAATCCCCACGAGCCCCTCCGCCGTGGCCCGCAGCATGTTGGTGTGCGGATCGAGCCACGTCTTGTTGAAAAGCGCCCCGCGTCCGTGGATCACAGCAGCTTCCGGCACCGCGCCGCAGGTATCGAGAACCGCCGCCCACAGCCTGCGCAGCGCCCGCACCTTCGCAACCTGCAAAAGAACCTTCGATCCGAGAGAAACCGTGAACAGGAACTGCCCGCAGGTCTCCGGCGCGGGCAGGCCGCGTGCATCCAATGCGCGCAGGCTGGCGGTCGCCGTCGCCAACCCGAAGGCGATCTCCTCGACGGCAGTTGCGCCGGCATCGGCCCAAAAGTTCGCGCCGACACCCACCGTGCGGACTTTCCCGCCCTGTGAACGGCTCCACCGCACGCAGGCCGCCATTTCGTCAAAGGCATCCTCGAGAGCCATCGGCAGACGGCCCTCCCGCGCATACTCGGTGAGCGGATCTCCCGTGACCGCCCCGTGCCACTCCTGCGCGTGCGCGCTCAGCAGCCCGAGCACCGGCAGGGCGCTCGGCCCCGCCCAAAGGAACAGCCCGACGGCCTTCGGATCCACGCCGCGGAACGCCGCGCGCGCATCCTCGAGACACGCCAGCGAGAGCCCGCAAAGCGCCACTTCGGACGTTTCAGCCTCCGAGGGATCGAGTCCCATGCGTCCCGCCGTGTCAAGCTGGACGGCCAGAGCGTTCTGCCCCGCCATCAGGTCGGAAAGCAATGCGGCATTGAATGCCGCCGGATCACCCAGCGGGATTTCCTGCGCGACAAGGGGCGGTCGCGGAGCCGCGAAGTGGCCGCGCGCGAAAGCCGGGAGCCCCGGCCATGCCCCGGGCGAACCCGCCGTGTCCGCAGCCGTGTAAATCGGCTTGAGCGTGATGCCTTCGGGTGTGGGGGTCAGCAACTTCTTGTCGAACGGCGCCCCCTTGAGCGATTCCTCCGCGGCCTCGCGCCATTGGGCGTCGGTGGCAGTGGAAAATTCGTCCAAAGGAGGCAGGGTTTTGTTTTCGGGATGGCTCATGGATCGGGTCAGTCGATTTCTTCGATGAGGATTTCGGAGGATTGGCCGTTGATGACAATCCGCATGGGCCTGGCGTCCGCGGGAGCTGCAGGGGCGGGCCCGGTCTCCGGTGCGGCGGGTGCCGCCGGGGTTGGCGGCGCGGCGGGTGCCGGTTTGACCAGCTTTTCGTATTCGCGAGGGAACATCGCGTAAAGGACGCAGGCTTCGTCGTCGGTCGGAAGGCCCTTTGCCCCGAGTTCGGCGCGCAGGGCCGGCATGCGGGGTTCAAGCGCATCGGCCGGTCGCGTGTCGAGCCTCCTGCGCCCGGTATTTTTTTCGGCCAGTGCCAGCACATCGGGGTTGATCGGCCCGGGAGTCTTCCCGTAATTGCCCAGAGCGATGTCCATCGCCTGCGGCGAAAAATTCTTCCATGCCCCGAATTTCACATTCAGCATCGCCTGCGTACCCACAATCTGCGAGATCGGAGTGACAAGCGGAGGCCACCCGAGCGCCTCGCGCACCCGCGGAATCTCGCCGAGCACTTGGTCAAAGCGGTCGTCCATCTTCAACTCGCGAAGCTGCACGCGGAAATTGGAAAGCATGCCCCCGGGCACCTGATAGAGCAGCGTGTCGCTTTCGACCATTTCGTTGGCATGCGAGGTGAACTCCGCAAGCTCCCGGTAAATGGCCGCCACCGGCCCGTGCAGCCCCGCCAGCTTCTCCATGTCGATGCGCGGACGCCGCGGGTGTCCCTCGAGCAACGCCAGCATCCGCAGCGTGTCCGGTTGCGAGGTCCCGTTTGCAAATGGACTGATCGAGGTCTCGACCGCATCAACACCCGCATCGATGGCCGCCAGATACGCGCACGCCGCCAAGCCCGCCGTGTCGTGGCTGTGCAGGGTGACCGGCAAGCCCGTGCGCCGCTTGATCTCCCGCACCAAATTCGCCGCCGCACCCGGGGTGATCACCCCCGACATGTCCTTGATCGCCAGCGAATGACACCCCATCTCCTTGAGCTCGTCCGCAAAACACAGAAACGCCTCCGTCGTGTGAACCGGACTCGTCGTATAACAAATCTCCCCACGCGCATGCTTCCCGGCCGCACGCACCGCCGCAATCGAGGTCGCCAGATTCCGCGCGTCGTTCAACGCATCAAAAATCCGGAAAAC
>CAZGNH010000246.1:0-2690 GCA_964527025.1 uncultured Chthoniobacterales bacterium
CCGCAGCTTACGCGCTACGATGTGTACACAGCCGGGGAGTGTTTCCTGACCGGCACGGCGGCGGAGGTCATCCCGGTGGTGTCCCTCGACGGGCGCCCGATCGCCGACGGCTTGGTCGGGCCGGTCACCAAACGGTTCATGGAGGCCTTCCACCGGTTGACAGAGACCACGGGCACGCCGATTGATCAGGGATAAGCCATGAAGTGCGATGCATGCCACGAAAAGGAGGCCACGGTCTTTCTGACGCAGATTGTGGACGGCACCATGCACAAGGTGAACCTTTGCGAAGCCTGCGCCAAGGAAAAGGGGGTCAACGACCCGACCGGTTTCGCGCTCACCGACGTCCTCCTCGGGCTTGGTTCGGAAAAAGAAATCGAGGCGCATGGGGGGGCCAAAGCCAAGTGCCCGGGATGCGGGTTCACCATCGCCGACCTCAAGAAAACCGGGCGCCTTGGGTGCGCCGCCTGCTACGAAACCTTCGCCGGCCACCTTGAGGACATGCTCAAAAACATGCACAAGGGGCTTGCCCACCGCGGCAAAATCCCCGAGCGCAGCCGGCGCCTGCGTCAGCGCGACGACCGCATCCAGGATTTGCGCGCGCGGCTCGAGAAGGCGGTTGCGTGCGAGGAGTATGAGCAGGCGGCCGAGCTGCGGGACCAGATCCGCAGGATGGAGACCGCCGTGCAGGAGACCCTCCTGTGAAAATTGCGGCGCTCATAGCACAATCCGGCGAGTGGTTGCACGGCGAAGGCCCGCGGGGCCACATCGTTCTGAGCAGCCGGGTGCGGCTTGCGCGCAACCTCGACGGGTGCCCCTTCCCGGGTTGGGCAAAGAAGGCCGAGAGGATCGAGGTGCTTGCCAAAGCGGGGGCAGCCATCGAAAGCCTTCCGGAAATGCGCGGCTCCTATTCCGAAAACCTCGAGGCGCTTTCGCCGCTGGACAAGCAGACGCTGGTCGAGCGCCATTTGATCAGCCGGGAGCACGCCGCCAAGGGTGCCGGCAGCGCCGTCGTGGTCAGCGCCGACCAGTCACTCAGTGTCATGATCAACGAGGAGGACCACCTGCGCATGCAGGCGATTTGTTGCGGCCTCCAGCTTCCCAAAGTCCATGCCATGATCGACCGCGCCGACACGGGTCTCGAGGCCATCCTGGACTTTGCCTTCCACCCGACCCTCGGCTACCTGACCGCCTGTCCCACCAATGTCGGCACGGGCATGCGCGCCTCCGCCATGCTGCACCTCCCGGCCCTTGTGATGGGCGACCAGATCGGAAAAATCGTCAACTCGGTCAACAAGATCGGCCTTGCGGTGCGCGGCATCCACGGGGAGGGCACAGAAGCCGTCGGCAACCTCTTCCAAGTCTCGAATCAAACCACCCTCGGCGAATCGGAACAGGAAATCATCGCGCGCCTGGAAAAGGTCATCGAACACATCATCGAACACGAGGAAAACGCGCGCCAACTCCTCCTCCAACAAAAAGCCGTCACCCTCCTCGACCAGACGGGACGCGCCTACGGGATCCTCGCCCACGCCCACTCGATCTCCTCGAAGGAAGCCCTCAACCTGCTCTCGGTCATCAAGCTGGGCGTCGACCTTGGCATGTTTCCGCGCGGCGCCCGCGTGACGGTCGATGAACTCTTTATCAGCACCCAGCCCGCCCACCTCCAGCGCAGCGCCAAACTCCAGAAAATGAGCGCCGAAGAAAGGGACACCTTGCGCGCGGCCCTCATCCGCGCCAAATTGTCGGGGATCCCGGAGCCGGATGCCGCCAAAATCGTGCTTCCGCCCGGGCCGCCCGAAACCAACGACGACCCCGACCATGAATAATTTCACACCACGCGCCCAGCAGGTCCTGGCCCTTGCCCGCAAGGAGGCCGACCGCTTCAACCACAACTACGTGGGCACCGAGCACCTGCTGCTCGGCCTCATCAAGCTGGGGCAGGGAGTGGCGGTCAACGTGCTCCAAAAGATGGGGCTCGACCTCGAGACGGTCCGCATGGAAGTCGAGAAACAAGTCGGCTCGGGTCCCGAAACCAAGATGGTCGGAAATATCCCCTACACCCCGCGCGTCAAAAAGGTGCTCGCCCTCGCCGGCAAGGAGGCCAAGGCCCTGCAACACAGCTACGTGGGCACCGAACACGTCCTCCTCGGCCTGCTGCGTGAAGGGGAGGGAGTCGCCGCGCGCGTGCTCAAGTCCCTCGAAGTCGACATCGAACGCACCCGCAACGAAATCCTCAAGGAACTCGACCCGAACTTCAGCGCCGAGGACGCCGAGGCCGTCCCCGCCGGGGAATCCTCCAAGCGCGACGGCAAAACCCCCGCCCTGCGCGCCTTCGGACGCGACCTCACCGAACTGGCCAAAAAGGGCGAACTCGACCCGGTCGTGGGACGCGCGGACGAAATCGAGCGGGTCATCCAAATCCTCTGCCGCCGCACAAAAAACAACCCGGTCCTCATCGGCGAGGCCGGGGTCGGCAAAACCGCCATCGCCGAAGGCCTCGCACAGGAAATCATCACGGGCAATGTGCCGGAAATCCTCAACGGCAAAAAGGTCATCACCCTGGATCTGGCATTGATGGTGGCCGGGACGAAATACCGCGGCCAGTTCGAGGAGCGGATCAAGGCGGTGATGGACGAGATCCGCAAGAACAAGAACGTGATTTTGTTCATCGATGAGATGCACACGATCGT
>CAZGNH010000247.1:0-3680 GCA_964527025.1 uncultured Chthoniobacterales bacterium
GTCGAGGACGGCGGTGGCGGGGGTGCTGTCGAGGTTGAGGAGGGTGAGGGCGCGTCCGCCGGCTTCATTGCGCGAGAGGCTCATGCTGGCGATGTTGACCCCGCGGGTGCCGAGGATGGTGCCGACCTTGCCGACGATGCCGGGCACGTCGTTGTTTTCGAGCAGGAGGACGGTTCCCGAGGGGGTGACTTCGACCGGACGCCCGTTCAAACGCACGATGCGGGGATCATTTTTGGCGCCGAAGAACGTGCCGCCGACCGAGATTTCGACATTGTCGCTGGTGACGGCGACGTGCAGCCACTCGTTGAAATCCGTTTGCTCACTTGAGCGGATTTCGCGCACTTCGAGTCCGATGGTCGCGGTCATGGACCGGCAGTTGACGGCATTGACCTCCTCGCCGCCGACGTGGCGCAGGAAGCCGGTGAGGATGGCGCGCGTGATGGCGTCGTTGGGCATTTCGTTGGCCTTTCCGCCGTAGGTGATGACGATGCAATCGTTGCGGCGCGGGGCGAGTTGGGCGGCGAAGCGCCCGAGTTTGTCGCCGAGGGCGAGGTAGGGGCGCACGATGGCGGCGGTCTTGGCGTCGATGCTGGGGATGTTGACGGCGTTGCGGATTTCCCCCTCGAGGAGGGCTGCGCGGATGGCGGCGGCGATTTCGATGCCGACATTCTCCTGGGCTTCGGCGGTGCTTGCCCCGAGGTGCGGCGTGAAGACGACAAGGCCCGCGGAGCGCAGTGGGTGGTCGGGCGGCGGGGGCTCGACTTCGAAGACATCCAGGGCCGCCGCCGCCACGTGTCCGTCGCGCAGGGCCGCGGCAAGGGCCTCCTCGTCAAGCAGTCCGCCGCGCGCACAGTTCACCACGCGCACGCCTTTTTTGCAAAGCGCAAGGCGGCGCGCATCGAGCATGTGGCGCGTCTCGGGGGTCAGCGGCATGTGGAGGGTCAAAAAATCCGCGCGCGGCAGGAGGTCATCGAGACCTTCGATGAGCTCGACCTGCAGGGAGCGCGCCTTGGCGGAGGAAAGATACGGGTCGTAGGCGAGCACGCGCATGCCGAAGGCGATGGCGCGGCGGGCGATCTCGGTGCCGATGCGCCCCATGCCCAGAATCCCGAGGGTCTTGCCGCAAAGCTCGACCCCTTCGAATTTTTTGCGCTCCCAGCGCCCTTCGGCGACACTGGTGTGGGCCTGCGGGATGCTGCGCGCGATGGAAACCAGCAGGGAAAAGGCGTGCTCGGCGGTGGATACCGTGTTGCCGCCCGGCGTGTTCATCACGATCACTCCCCGGCGGGTCGCCGCAGCCACGTCCACGTTGTCGACCCCCACCCCCGCCCGGCCCACCACCCGCAAGTCGGACGCCGCCTCGATCACCGCGGCCGTCACCTTTGTCTGACTGCGCACCACAAGGGCCGCATACCCGGGGATCGTGGAAATCAGCTCCGCTTCGGGAAGGCCCGTGCGGACAACGACTTCAAGGGCACCTTCCGAGGCAAGGGCCTCGATGCCTTTTTGGGATATGGGATCGGCGACAAGAACTTTTGGAGCGGTCATAAGCAGGGATTGCGCATTGGCCGCCATGCGGTGATAAATGGTCCGCCGGCGGAAGTCGTGCATCATGAATCGAAATGCTCCTGACGTGAAACGAAATTTTTAGCCATGGGGTGGTCGTTCCGCATCGCGCGTGTGGCGGGCATTGACGTCCGTGTGCACGCCACGTTTTTTTTGATCCTGGCCTTTTACGGGTGGATCTACTACGAGGCCGGGGGACTTGCCAACGCGGCCTATGGAGTTTTCTTCGTCCTGCTGCTGTTCCTCTGCGTGCTGCTGCACGAGTTCGGTCATGCCTTTGCCGCACGGGCCTTCGGGATCCGCACGCCGGATATCACCCTGCTGCCCATCGGCGGTGTCGCCCGCCTCGAGCGCATGCCCCGCAATCCATGGCAGGAACTCGTCATCGCCGTCGCCGGACCGGCCGTCAACATCGCCATTGCCCTCCTGCTGGCTCCGTTCGTCTTCGGCGCTCCCACCGACTGGGATTTGTTGGATTTCGACCGTCCCGGGGGGGCGATGCTCGGGAAGCTTCTGGCGATCAATGTCCTGCTTGTGGCCTTCAACATGATTCCCGCCTTTCCGATGGATGGAGGGCGCGTGTTGCGTGCCCTGCTGGCGCTGTTCACGCGCCACACGACGGCCACCCTTGTGGCCGCGCGCGTCGGCCAAACCATCGCCGTCCTCTTCGCCGTCGCCGGACTCATGGGCAACCCGTTCCTCATCCTCATCGCCGTCTTTGTCTTCATGGGCGCCCAACAGGAGCTCGTCGTCTCCCGTTACCTCGAAGGAGTCGGCGGACGCAGCGTGCGCGATGTGATGATCACAGGCTTCGACACCCTCCCGGCCGGCCTCACTCCGCAGGAGCTGGCCTCCTTCCTTGCCACCCGCGGCCAGAGCGTCTTCCCCGTGGTGCAGACCGACATGCGCGTCGCCGGTCTTGCACGCCGCGAGGATCTCCTCGAACTCCTGCGCCAACCCGGAGGCGATCCATGGCGCGCCATCCGCAGTGTCCCCCTCCTGCCCCCAAGTCTCCCCGCCGCCAACGCCCTCCACACCATGCAGGCCTGCGGCGAACCCATCCTGCCGGTCGTCAATGCCTCCGCCCAAATCGTCGGGCTCGTGACCGCAGCATCCCTCGCGCGGAGCAACAGTTGACCGCTCAACTAGCGCTGGAGCTGGCTGTCGAGCATCCGGATGATGTGGCGCGTGTTTTCGTCTTCGGCCATGCGTTTCTTGACCAGCTTGACCGCATGGATGACGGTGCCGTGGTCCTTGCCGCCGAAGGCATCGCCGATGTCGCTCAGGGACGTGCCGGTGAGTTCGCGCGCCAGATACATGGCGACCTGCCGTGGAAAGGCGATGTTGGCCGGGCGCCGCTTGCTTGTCATGTCCGCCAGCCGCACATCGTATTTTTCCGCCACCTTGCGCTGGATCTGGTCGATGGTCACCGCCCGGCGCGCCTGCTCCTGCAGGATGTCGCGCAAAAGGTTTTCGATCACCTCGCGTGTGAGTTCCCGCTCGCTCAGCGATTGGTAGGAGGCCACCCGCATGAGGGCGCCCTCAAGACGCCGGATGTTGTTGCGGATCCGGTCGGCAAGATACTCAATCACCCATGGCTCAATGGTGAACTTGAGCCCGTCGGCCTTCTTGCGCAAAATCGCCATCCGCGTCTCCATGTCGGGCGGCTGCAATTCCGCCGTCATCCCCCACTCGAACCGGGACACCAGGCGCTGCTCGAGCTTCTCGATCTCGCTGGCGGGACGGTCGCTCGAAAGCACGATCTGCTTGTGGCCGTCGTGCAGGGTGTTGAAGGTGTGGAAAAATTCCTCCTGCGAGCGGTCCTTGCCCGCTAGAAACTGGATGTCGTCAATCATGAGCACATCCGCCTGACGATATTTCTTGCGGAACTTGACGAGGCTCCCATTGCGGATGGCATCGATGAATTCATTGGTGAACTGTTCGCTCGAAAGATAGACGACGCGCGCGGACTTCTGGTGCTCGATCACGTAGTGGCCGATGGCCTGAAGCAGGTGCGTCTTGCCAAGCCCGCTGCCCCCGTACACGAAAAACGGATTGTACGTGCGCGCAGGCGACTTCGCGATGGCCATCGCCGCCCCGTGCGCAAACTGGTT
>CAZGNH010000248.1:0-5839 GCA_964527025.1 uncultured Chthoniobacterales bacterium
CTTCAGAAACGCCTCGACCTTCGATTCAATTTCCTGCTCGCTGCCGGGCACGCTGAGGACGTCGCACTCGCTGCCCAGAATGAACGGGTGCGCGGCATCCCGCATGCGATGGACCATGTCGCGCGCCATGGATTCAACCATGGCGGTGGTCAGGTCCGCCGCGTAGAAACGCTTCGAGGGCAGGTTGCCGTAGAGGACGGTGGACTTCGGAAGAAGCCGGGCATCCTCCCACAACACACGCGACCCCCCGAGACTCAACATCGCCGGCTCGAGCCCCCCGAACCGCGCAACCATCTCGTCGGTCAACTCCCCGCAATCGTGCAGGACGAAATCCACCCCACGCTCTTCCAGCAGCGCCTTGATCCGCCCGAGCCCCTCCATCACAAAACGGTCGAACACGCCGAACGACTCCGCAAGCTGGTTCGGCGAGAAATACACCTGATTGGCCGCGGGTTCGCAGACAATCATGGCCTTGGCGCCGGCATCGATCTGGGATGCGATGTAGCGCAGGATCAGATCGAGGCCCGTTTCGAGGCAGCGCTCGACGATGGCCACATCCTCGTCCTCGTCGGCGGTCGTCCCTTCTCCGACCAGATAGACCGGCGTGATCGGGTCGCTCACGAGCTTGGTCATCATGGAAAACGGACCGATGCACATGCCCATGGGCACGAGGGACGGGTGGTCGGCGGCGACTGTGGAAATACACTCGCAGGTGGCCTTCATGCGGACTGTGGCCGGAACTTCCTCCACCCGCGGCGGCACCTCCTCGAAATGGTGCCCGTCAATTTTCTCCGCGGGAATCCCCATCGCCGAAAGAAGCGCCTCCTTCTCGATCTTGAGGTCCATCAGGGGAATGGCCAGCGGCGAGGAAAACCGTTCGGCCGTTTCCGCGACGACGGCGCCGAGTTTCGGACCGTCGGTCAGGATGGCCTCGTGGTCGGCGTGTTTGTGGAGGACGAGGTGCGTGCCGATGGGGACGCTGTGTCCGGACGCAGCCAGTTCAAGGAGCACTTGGTTTTTCATGTTCGCGCATCATATTCATGAACGGCGTCGATCATCGCAATAAAATTTTCCGTCGGGGTGAGGGCCTGGACATTGTGGATGGCGTCGAAGACGAATCCGCCGCCGGGAGCAAAGATTTCACAGCGTTCGAGAACTTCGGCACGGACGTCTTCGGGGGATCCGAAGGGCAGGGTTTTCTGGGTGTTGACGCCGCCGCCCCAGAAGGTGATCCGGTCGCCGTGGCGTTCCTTGAGGAGCCGGGCGTCCATACCGCGGGCCGAGCACTGGACCGGGTTGATGATATCGAAGCCCGCGTCGATGATGTCGGGAATGAGGGTTTCGACGGCTCCGCACGAGTGTTTGAAGGTTTTCCATGCGGTGTTGGCATGGATCCAATCGTTGATTTTGCGGTAGCGGGGCATCCAGAGGCACTGGAAGGTCTCCCGCGAACAGAAGGTGGACTCCTGCGTCCCGAAGTCGGTGCCGCAGACAACGACCACGTCGACCACATCGCCCGCCAGCGCGTGGAGGCGGCGCATGTTTTCGATGGCGATTTCAACCTGGCGGTCAAACAGGCGCGCCACAAATTCCGGCTGCTCGGAGAGTGTCATATACCAGAGGGCCACGTCGCGGACGCCCTTCGGGCGCGCAAGAAACGGGGCCGGAACCAGCGCAATGTCCCCGAGGCCCGTGCCGTTGAGGTGGGTGACCACCGCGCGATCCGTTCCGCGCAGGGCCTCCGCCTCCGCCTTCCAATACGCCTCCTCGGCAGGCGTCATGATCCCGAATTCTTCGAGATTGTCCTCGAGGACAAGCTTGTCTTCGTCGATGTCCTCCTGGCGGATGACCGTGTCGAAGAAGTAGCCGGATGCGGGCATGTGGCCGCTTGGCGGCGCGGCCGTGTCCCCTCCGGGGAAAACAAATGTGCCGCGTTCGTCCCGGATGGTTTTGAAGTGTGCCGAGACCATCACATCCTGTCCCCACGGCGTGCGCCATTCCTTCCACCCCTCGTTCACAAAACCGAAAATCGTCCGGTTCGGGAAAATCGAGGTCGTGTCCACGCCCATGGCATCCTTGAGGTCGTCCTCGACCAGCCCGAGCATCTGGTAGGGCTCGCAGATCTTCACCGGGCGGCGTTCGAGGCCGTAATGCGCACGCAGGTTTTCGACCACGCTGCAATGGATGCCCGTGATGAACGACCCGCCGAAATCAACCGGCACGCTGTCCGGGGCGGTATGTTCAACCGCCGACCGGATCCGTTCCCTGTGGGTCATGGGGTGCTCCGGGAAAAACCCGGTCAGGCCGCCAGCAACGTGCGCGCCAGATCCACGGCGCTGGCCGCATCGGGCGAGTAGCCGTCCGCGCCGATTTCCTTGGCGAATTCGTCGGTGATCGGCGCGCCGCCGATCATGACCTTGGCATCGAGTCCTGCTTCGCGCAGGGCGGCGACAGCCGTTTTCATGGACGGCATGGTGGTGGTGAGGAGTGCCGAGAGCCCGACAAGCTTGGCGTTGTGGGAGCGGACGGCCTCGACAAAGGCCCCCGCGCCGACATTGGTGCCCAGATCGACCACCGCGAAATTGGCCCCCTTGAGCATCATGGCCACAAGGTTTTTGCCGATGTCGTGCAGGTCGCCCTCAACCGTGCCGATCACAACCGTGTGCTCGGGCTTGATGCCCGAAGCCACCAGCACCGGCTCGAGAAGCTCCATGCTCGTCTTCATGGCCCGCGCCGCAACCAGCACCTCGGGCACAAAAATCTCATTGGCCTTGAACCGGCGCCCGACATCGTCCATCCCGGCCGTCAGGGCCGAGAGGATCGACTGGGGATCGAGGTTTTCCGTCAGCGCGGCTTGCGTGGCGGCCTGGGCTTCTTTGCGTTTGCCCGCTTTGATGGCGGCTGTCAGTTGGTCGAGGGATTCACTCATGGATTGTTTGGAAGTTGGAAAGGCTTGGTTATTGCGTGCGGATGGCACCCGAGACAAGAAGAAAATGCACGACAGAAGAAAATGCACGAATCTGCGGTCAAGGGAAAATGCGGGCCCGTTGCAGCGCCCTCCGACTCCCCCGTCCCAAAAGAAATCCGCCCCCACCCCCGATTTTCCACTTGAGATTCATTCTTAACAAGTGGCAGAGTGTGGGGAGATGAAAAAAGTGCTGGATTCGACGATGGGCGTGGTGTGTGCGACGCTGGAGAATTTGCGCAGGGGGGAGAGTGGGAAGATCTTGGGGATCTTCGGGGATTCGGATTCGGTGGTGCGGTTGCACGCGCTTGGGTTTTTGCCGGGGCGATTGGTGAGGCATTGTCATACGGCGCCGTTGGGGGATCCGGTGGCCTACGAGATTGACAGCCAGAAGATCAGCATGCGGCGGGCGGATGCGTCGCTGGTGGAGATCGAGAAGGTTGTTTTATGAGCGTGGTGGCCGAATCCCCTTCGCGCGGGGCGGTGCGCGCACGCCATCCGACAATCGCCCTGCTGGGCAATCCCAACACGGGGAAGTCAACGATTTTCAACCGGCTCACGGGATTGCGTCAGCGCATCGCCAACTATCCGGGCATCACGGTCGAGGCGCGGCGCGGGGCGTTTGTGGCCGGGGGGAAGACGTTTGATGTGCTGGATTTGCCGGGCACGTACAGTTTGTCTGCGACATCGCCCGACGAGCGGGTGGTTATTGACGTGCTTCTCGGGCATGTGGGGCAGGCGCGTCCGGATGTGATTGTCTGCATTTTGGACGCCTCGAATTTGAAGCGGAATTTGTTTCTGGCCTCGCAGTTGGCGGAGTTTGATTTGCCGATGGTGCTTGTTCTCAACCAGTGGGATGTGGCCAGGCGCCGGGGGATCACGATCGATGTGGATGCGCTTGAGCGGGAGCTTGGGGTGCCGGTTTTGGCGACGGTGGGGACCAAGGGGGAAGGAATCGACCCGTTGCGTGCGGCGATTGTCGGGGCGCTGGACTCGGGCAGGACGATGCGCCGGATTGTGTGGGACGAGCCGGTGTTGCGGGCGGGGATGCGGCTGAAGGAGGCGGTCGAGGCCGGGGGCGACACACTGCACCTCAGCGAAGCCCACCGGATGATCTTCGACTGCCACAGCGCGGTGAAGGACCGGTTGAGCATTCCGGCCGAACGGCTCGACGCCCTCATCCACGAGGGGCGCCAGGGGATCCTCGAGGCCGGCCTCAACCCGGGCGCTGCCGAGGCGGTGCTCCATTATGCGCACATGGACCGGATCCTCGAGCGGGTGATCGGCGGCTCCGGGCGCGCGCTCATGGCGCCCTCCGACCGCTCGATCGACGCCCTGCTCGTCCACCGCGTCTGGGGCAGTCTCATTTTCCTGTCGGTCATGTGGGTGGTCTTCCAGTCGGTTTATGCGTGGGCATCGCCCTTCATGGATCTCATCGAGGGGGTGACCGGTGCCGCCCAGAATTTTGTGTCTCCGCTGCTCGCACCCACACCCGTCTTCCAAAGTCTGGTGACCGACGGGGTGATTGCCGGGGTGGGAAGCGTCGTCATTTTCGTGCCGCAGATTTTTATTCTTTTCCTGTTCATCGCGCTGCTCGAAGACAGCGGCTACATGTCGCGTGCGGCGTTTTTGATGGACCGCCTGTTCGGCTGGTGCGGATTGAACGGGAAGAGTTTTGTGCCGTTGCTTTCGAGTTATGCGTGTGCGATTCCGGGGGTGATGGCGGCCCGTTCGCTCGAGGATCCCAAGGCGCGGTTGACGACGATTTTGATGGCGCCCTTCATGAGCTGTTCGGCGCGGTTGCCGGTGTATGTGTTGTTGATCGGGGCCTTCATCGAGCCGGTGTATGGGACAGTGGCTTCCGGCTGGGTGCTTTTTGGCATGCACATTGTGGGGCTTGCCGTTGCTCTGCCCCTGGCATGGCTGTTGAACCGGTTGATCCTGCGGGTGCAGCCCCTGCCCTTCATCCTCGAGATGCCCTCCTACAAAATTCCCGACATGCGCAATGTGCTGCTCAAGATGTGGGAGGGCGGACGCGAGTTCATTATCCGCGCAGGAACGGTCATCTTCGCCTTTTCGGTTGTCATTTGGGCTCTGCTGTATTTTCCGAGGACTCCCGCCGTCGAGGAGGAAGCCGCCGCCCAATTCATTGCCGCGGATGCCTCCCTCGCCGGCCTGCCCCCCTCCGCACTCGAAGCCCGCCTCCAAGATCCCGAATCGGATGCATCCCTCGGCCTCGCCAACGCCATCGAAGGCGCCCACCTCGAACACAGCTTCCTCGGAACCTTCGGCAAAGCCGTCCAGCCGGTCTTCGAACCCGCCGGCTTCGACTGGAAAATCACCGTCGGCGTCCTGGCCAGCTTCCCCGCCCGCGAAGTCATCATCGCCACCCTCGGCATCATCTACAACCTCGGATCGGATGTTGACGAGGAGTCGGACGGGCTCAGGGAGCGCATGGCTTCCGAGACATGGACCGCCGGACCGCGCGCGGGCACACCCGTCTTCACGATTCCCGTTGTGTTCGCCATCCTGGTCTTCTTTGCCCTGTGCATGCAGTGCGGCGCGACCGTTGCCGTCATTGCCAAACAGCTCAACTGGTGGTGGGCCATCGGCTCATTTGTGTTCATGACGGCGCTTGCATGGGCGGCTGCCGTCCTCATTTACCAAGCCGGCACCCGCTTCGGACTCTGATTCCATGCTCGATTATTTTCTGACTTCACTGGCTCTTGCCGCGTCCGTCACGTTTTTGGTTGTCTGTTGGATGCGGTGCCGCAACCGCCGGGGCACCGGTTGCGCGGGACGGTGCTGCGGCGTTCGACGCCGGCCCGCAAGGCCGGACCTCCCGGAACGGGAACGGCCTCCCATGGAAATTGG
>CAZGNH010000249.1:0-5324 GCA_964527025.1 uncultured Chthoniobacterales bacterium
CCGGACCGGGTGAGCCGGGCCCAACAACACCCACGGGGATCATTCCGGATGCCCGTGAGACCGACTACGGCAAACTCCACACCGTTCTGCGCTGCGGAAAGTATAAGTTTCATCACCTGCCCGGCGGCAAACTCCGCCTCTACGACATGGAAAACGATCAGGGCGAGAAACACGACCTCAGCGCAAGCATGCCCGAGCGGACGGCGGAGATGGCCGCTCGTTCCCGCGCGCGCTGGGACGACATCGCCTCGCGCAACCGCACCTTCCCGATGCGCCAGCTCAAAATTGACAATGCTGACCGCTGGTCGAAATCATGGACTCTCCATGCCAACCGCGCGCTCGGTTTTGAAGGCGGTATGCAATCGGTTTTTTACGGAGGAGCACGGGGGTTCCGCAATCCCGGCGACCGCGCCGATTATACGGTTGAGGTGCAGAAACCTCTCACAGTCTCCTTCGTCGCCGAGGGGAAAAACCTCGACCGGTGCGCGCCCATCAGCCTGCTGGTGGATGGCAAACCCGTCGAAGTCATCAGCCGTTCGGCAGACAAGATCGTGTTCGGAACCGCCGGCCTGCCGGCTGGCACAGTCCCCCTTTCGCTGGCGGTGCCAGGCGATGCGGAAGCCGCAAGCATCCATGGGGAAATCCTCATGCTGACCCTCCACCCGGAAAAGCTCCCAGCCCGCTAGTCCGCGCCAACAACCTCTATATTCGATTCCAATAAAA
This sequence comes from uncultured Chthoniobacterales bacterium, assembly GCA_964527025.1. Lineage (GTDB taxonomy): Bacteria > Verrucomicrobiota > Verrucomicrobiia > Chthoniobacterales > Terrimicrobiaceae > CAZGNH01. Next base: position 724 of record CAZGNH010000249.1, read on the forward strand.
ATATAACCTGTGAAAAAATGAAGATAATAAGTGCTGCAACGGCTGCGTTGCTGTTTTTGGCGGGTGTGGCGTCGGGGTCCGCGGAAAAACCCAACATCCTGTTTGTGATGGTCGACGACATGGCTCCGGACGCGCTGTTCAGCGACCGTTTTCCCTTTCTGGAAACGCCCCACCTGGACCGCCTCGAGAAAGAAGGGGCGGTGTTCGACAACATGTTCGTCACCCTGTCCATGTGCTCCCCGAGTCGCGCGTCCATACTGACTGGCACTTATCCGCACATCCACGGAGTGCGCTACAATGAGATTCAGGACCCCGAGTCCTACTTGGAGCAGTTTCCGCAGACTCTGCAAAAGATCGGCTACAAAACCGCGCTGATCGGCAAATGGCACATGGAGCACCATGACCAACCCCGGTCGGGGTTTGACTACTGGCTCAGCTTCAAGGGGCAGGGCGTTTACAACGATCCGGTCCTGAATATCAATGGCAAAACCGTGAAGGAGGAAGGCTACATCACCGATATCCTCACCGAGAAAACACTTGCGTTCCTTTCCGAGAACAAGAAAGACCCGTTTTGTGTGCTGCTCTGGCACAAGGCGAGCCATGCGCCGTTTACTCCGGCGGAGCGACACAAGGAAGCCTTCGCGGATGCACGGATGGAAGAGCCGGTAAGCTGGTCGGTTGATTTTTCGCAAAAGCCCCTGTGGCAACGGCGTGAAAACGTGTATGGTCCGCATTATAAAAATTGGGTCCTCAGCGAAGGCCAGCCGGTCCCGGAACGTCTGCCGGCCAAGCCATGGTCCACGCCCAAGCCCTGGATGGATATGCTCCGCACCATGCTGGCGGTGGATGAAGGCCTTGGAAAAGTCATGGCGCTGTTGGAAGAGCAGGGGCGGCTGGATAACACGCTCATTATTTTCATGGCGGACAATGGCTGGTTTTACGGTGAGCATCGGCGCGGCGACAAGCGGCTGGCCTACGAGGAATCGATCCGCGTGCCCTTCGCCATGCGCTATCCGGCAAAGCTGAAACCCGGTCGCCGGATCAACGGTATGGTCACCAATATCGACATCGGCCCGACTTTGCTCGAACTGGCTGGGGCGAAAATTCCCGGAACGATGCAGGGCGAATCCTTCGTGCCGGTGATGGAGGGCGAGTCCGATGGGCGCACCGAACCGTTCTTCTACCAGTACTTTCAGGAACGCTATGCCCCGGGTATCCCGACCATGCTGGCGATCCGGACTCCGGAGTGGAAATACATCACCTACCCGCACGAACGCGCTGAAGAGGGTAATTTCGACGAGTTGTATCACTTGAAAAATGATCCGAATGAAATAACCAACTTGATCCATTCGCCGGAAGCGGCCGCGCAGCTTGCGGAAATGAAACAATTGCTGGCGAACGCCAAAGAGCGCTATGGCTACACCGAACCACCTTACAAATATGAACCGCCCGGGGCTGCGGCGCAGCCATGAAATTAAGAGTTATTGGTTTTTAGTTGATGAGGCAAATCCTTGATAGCTGGAATAACCGAGTAAGTTATGAAACAGATTTGGTCTGGCTTAGGACACAACTCTTTGCGCATCAGAGGCTGTGTAATGACATCCTCGATAGTTGTGTTGTTCATGACTGCATCGGCTGGCGCCGGTAAGATGACCTCTCTTGAACGGATTGCGGTCGAGCCTGGCATGCATGGAGCGGGGTTTGTTCTCAAAAACTTCCGGACGCCATTCTTCGTCAAAGGTTTCAATTATGTGCGGCTGCGGGGCGATCACTCGACCTTTGATGCGGACACTCAGACCACGAAGGCCGCCTATGATCCCGAGCGTGCCGAAGAGATGTTCCGTACCCTGGCAAAAAACGGCTACAACACAGTCCGGGTCTTCATCATCGGCCGCAGCAAAGCCAACCCCGGGATCGCAGGAAACTACGACACCACGCAGGGGCTCTACGGTCCATACATGGAAAACGTGCTCGATTTCCTGCGGCGGGCGACCAGGCACGGCATCCGCGTTTTCCCCACATTCGGCGACGGCTGTCTGCCGGGAAATGCGTATTATTACGATCGGTTCAAGAAGACCGGTAAAAATAATAATGTCTTCATTCTTACCAAGGAAGGGATCGATGCCCGTATCGAATACATCACTTCCTTCCTGTCGTATGTGAAGGAAAGGGAGCCGGACCTGCTGCCGACGCTGCTTGCATTGCAGTGCCAGAATGAAGCCTATCTTCATGCCGACCAATGGCCGTTTTCTGAAACCGAAGGGGAGTTCGTGGCGGCCAACGGAAAAACCTACGACCTGTCCTGCACGGAAGAACGCCAGGCGCTGATGAATGAAGGCTACCGCCATTACCACCAGCGCGTGGTGGAAGCGGTGAAGGCGATCGATCCGGATATGCTGGTTGCCGAAGGGGTCTTTGTCCCGCGTGCGGTCGGCAAGGATTACAATAAGGATACCGGCCTGTGGCCCGGACGTTTCAAAGACGGACGCTATCCGCCTAACCTTGCAACCCTCGGAGAGGGCGGGCTCGATTTCCTCGATGTTCACTTCTATCGGGTTAAAAAAGATGAATCGGTCGAACAGGCATTTCAACACGATCTTTCTTCCACAGGATTCTACACGCGGGAAATGCAGGAGGCCCGGAAGACGAAACCGATCATTCTGGGTGAGTTCGGCGCATTTGATTCTGTCGAGGAAACTTTCGAGGAAGCCGTCGGGAACATGGTCATCGTCCGCGATCTCGCACAGAAGGAAAAACTGAACGGCATGCTTTTCTGGACCTATGACTCCCTGGAGCAGAAACGCCTCTACCACGCCACCGACAATTGGGAACTGTTTGTCGAGAAGATGGGGGACTTCGACCAGTAATGATTAGACTTTTTCTCTTCTTGATTTTTTGTTGCCAGAGCGCCTTAGCCGGGCTGGTCACGGGCCCTCTGTTTACCGACAACATGGTGCTCCAGCGCGACAAGCCGGTCGTCATTTGGGGCAACGCCGGTCGGGGTGAAACAGTCACCGTAGAATTTGCCGGACAGACCAAGTCGGGCGCGACCGATGAAAGCGGGAAATGGCGGGTGACCCTCGAGCCCCTGCCTGCCTCGTCCGAACCCCGCAGCATGACCATTCGTTCTTCGTCCGGTCATCAGCAAACTCAAATCAACAGTGTCCTGGTCGGCGAAGTCTGGTTCGCGGGCGGACAGTCCAATATGCGCTGGGCGCTTTGGAACGCGGACGGCGCGGCGGAACTCTTTGCCTCCGGCGGGGCGGATATTCCCGGCCTGCGGCTCTTCGCCATGCCGGAAATTGTCAATGAACTGGATGCCAACCTACCGATCAAAGGCTGGCAGCAATGCACGAAGGAAAGCGCAACGAGCTTTTCCGCCGTAATGTGGTATTTCGGGAGGTCGCTTAAAGAGCATTTCAAGGATGTGCCAGTCGGCCTGATTATGTCGGCGCGTGGAGGGACGCCGATCGAGGCGTGGATGTGCCCCGACTTTGCCGCCGACTGCAAGGCGTTCCGGGACTACGCCGATTCCATCGATAAAGAATATCGTGCTCAGTTCGCCAACTTCGACGATTACAAAGCGGCCTACCTTCAATACCTGAAAGACCAGGACGATTATCTCCGGAATAACTCCACAACTAAACCTGAAGAGCCAAAAGGTCCCTGGTGGTCGCAGCGTGCGGGCGGTCTCTACTCGACAATGATCGCGCCGCTGCTCCCTTACACCGTCCGCGGAGTGCTTTGGTATCAGGGTGAAACCAACATGTGGCGGGCCTACGACTACCGGTTTGTGCTCGAAACTCTCATCCGCAACTGGCGTCGTGATTTTCAGGATGCCACCCTGCCGTTTTTGGTGTTGCAACTGCCGGGCTTCGGCTGCGGCGGAGCAGAGCACCCCGTCTGGGCAGTAGTCCGCGATTCTCAGACAGCGGTTGCTGCCAACGATCCGAGCGTCGGGCTCGTTCCGATTCCGGAACTGGGCGACGAAAAGGATATTCATCCGCGCAACAAACGTCCGGTTGGCGAACGGCTGGCCCTTTTTGCGCGTGGATCGGTTTATGGGGAAAAAATTCTGCACGCGAGTCCGTCACTGGATTCCGTTGAGTTCAAGGATGGGAAGGCCATCGTTTCGCTCAAAAATGCCGAGGGGCTGGTTCAGCAAGGCGATGCCATCCACGGATTCACCATCGCCGGTGCGGATCAGACCTTTGTTCCCGCTACCGTCGAGTTGACGGGCACTCAGTTGATCTTCAGCAGTCCGAAGGTGAAGGACCCCGTTGCAGTCCGCCATCATTGGTCTAACTGGATCGCCCCAGCAGAGGTAAACCTGTTCAATGCCGTCGGGCTTCCGCTGGCTCCTTTCCGAACCGATGACTTCAAAGTGGTCACCCAGAAATAGACAAGCCGCACACCCGCTCCGCAACCAGCCAACCAGAGCCCCTGCCATATTTTCTATGAACTCCCATAAAAGCACCACCAAGAAATCCATTCTCATTGCCTGCCTGGCATCCGCCGCGCTGCTGACCGGATGTGACCCGTTACAATCAACGAAGCCGCCCACACCCTCCGATCAGGAAGCTGTGAAGACACCGGAGGAG
>CAZGNH010000250.1:0-2042 GCA_964527025.1 uncultured Chthoniobacterales bacterium
CAGCCGCGCCCCCGCCGCCGGCAACCTCTCGTAACTGGTCAGCGGGATGAGAATCCGGTAGGCGACACCGCCAACATTCACCACCGCATGCGTCGGATATGCCTCCACCAGCTCGCCATCGAGAAATTCAATCATCGCTCAACCGCCCACATACCCGCCAGTGCCCCCCATGGCAAACCGTTTCCGCGGCAGCCAGCTTGTGTTTCAAACGTGGTTCACAGGTTCTCCGAGCGGTGCGGACTGGCCTCCAAAGCCCCCGGCCCGCTCGTAGGCGTCCGCGATACCCAGCAGGCGCGCCTCGTCGAGGTCTTTGCCCAAAAATTGCACGCCCACCGGCAGGCGCGCCCCGCCCTCTTCGACAAACCCGCAGGGAACGCTGATCCCGCAAATACCGGCGAGGTTGGCGGCAATGGTGAAAATATCCGCAAGGTACATTTTGAGCGGATCGTCCGAGCGTTCGCCGATCGGGAAGGCGGGCTCGGGCGTGGTCGGGCAGACGATGGCATCCACATTTTCGAAGGCGTTCGAGAAGTCGCGGCGGATGAGGGTGCGGACCTTTTGTGCACGCAGGTAGTAGGCGTCGTAGTAGCCGCTCGAGAGCACGTAGGTACCGAGGATGATCCGGCGTTTGACCTCGCGCCCGAATCCGCCGGCGCGCGAGTGGGTGTACATGTCGAGGATTCCGGCGGGATTTTCCGCCCGGTGCCCGTAGCGCACGCCGTCGAACCGGGACAGGTTCGCGGATGCCTCGGCTGTGGCGATGATGTAATAGACCGAGACGGCGTAGGCGGTGTGGGGCAGGCTGAGTTCGACGATTTCCGCGCCGAGGTTGGCGCAGGTGTCGATGGCCTCGGTCACTTTGGCTTTCACGCGCGGATCCATCCCTTCGATGAAATACTCCTTGGGCATGCCGAGGCGTGTGCCGCGCAGGTTGTCGCGCCCGAGCGCAGCGCGGAAATTCTCGGGTGGCACATCGAGGGAGGTTGAGTCGCGGGGATCCGGGCCCGCGATGGCTTCGAGCAGGGCGGCGCAATCGGCGGTGGTGCGGGCAAAGGGGCCGATCTGGTCAAGGGAGGATGCAAAGGCAACCAGACCATAGCGCGAAACGCGACCGTAGCCGGGCTTGAGGCCGACGCAGCCGCACAGCGCCGCAGGTTGCCGGATGGAACCGCCCGTGTCACTTCCGAGACTCGCCGGCACCTCGCGCGCGCTCACCGCCGCAGCCGATCCCCCGCTGGACCCGCCGGGAATCCGCTCCAAGTCCCACGGGTTGCGGGTCACCTGGCGGGCGGAATTTTCGGTCGAGGATCCCATGGCGAATTCATCCATGTTGAGCCTGCCGAAGGGGATGGCACCGGCCTCGCGCAGTTTCCGCACCACGGTCGCATCATAGGGAGCGCGGTAACCCTCGAGGATTTTTGACGCGCACGAACACGGCTGCCCGCGCACGTTGATCACGTCCTTGATGCCCACCGGCACCCCGCCCAACGGCAATGCGATGTCCGCCGCTTCCGCCTCCGCCATGGCCGCCTCGAAATCCCGCGACAAAAATGCCCCGACCCGGGGATCAATAGCCGCAATCCTCTCCTCGAAAGCCCGCAGGACCTCGGGCGGCGAAAACGCACCCGAACGGTAACCGCCGCGGATTTCTTCAATGGTCAATTTGGTCAGGTCGTCGGGCACGGATTTAATGGATGGGATTCTTTAACCCGCCGCGTGCCGGGAGGCAATACCGCAGGTTCACAGACGGTTGCGGGCCGTCTCCGCCGGGATATAGTGACACACCAATGGCGGACTCCAACATGCGTGTGCTGCTCGGAATGAGCGGCGGAGTGGACTCGAGCGTGGCTGCCCACCTGCTCAAGGCGCGGGGCTACGAGGTCACCGGTGTGACCATGAAGTTTTGGCGGGAGGAGGCCGCGCCGCCGGAAAGCTCCTCCTGCGGCGGACGCCCGGCCGCGGATTTCGCGCGGCTCGTTGCCGACCGCCTCGGCATCGCCCACACGGTCCTTGACCTTGCCGACCGGTTCGAGGAACGCGTC
>CAZGNH010000251.1:0-3058 GCA_964527025.1 uncultured Chthoniobacterales bacterium
GGTTCGGGCTCCTCGTTTTCTTCGATGAAGGTGGAGGGATCGATCCATACGACCTGTTCGCGGGGCTGGATGCGCTGGAGGTGGGAAAAAACAAGGAGGGTTGCCAACAGGACAGCATGACCCAAGGTGACAAGAACGAGGTTCCTGCGGAAGCGGCGGTCTTCCATTGGACTGCCTAGGGCCCTTCGGGCGGGGTCTCGGGGCGTGTCATCACGCCGACTTTTCCGATCCCGACCCGGTTGAGGATGTCCATCACATTGATGAAGCGTTGCACAGGCAGCTCCCTGTCCGGTCGCACGACGACCGACACGCCGGGTTTTTCGGCGCGGAATTCCGCCAATTGCGCCTCGAGCTGCTCCGGAGCCATCGGCACATTGTCAAGGAGCAGGCTGCCCGTGCGGCTGACTTCGACGATGAGGACCTTGTCGGGATCGACCGCGGCATCGGCGGTGGTGCTCGTGGGCACGACAAGATCGAGACGTGTTTCGATAAGCGGGGTCGTGATCATAAAAATGATCAGGAGAACGAAGGCCAGATCGAGCAGGGGGGTGATATTCAGCTCGGTGAGAGTTGCCAGCGGGCGGCGGGAGGTGTAGCGGCGCATCAGTTGGCCCTTTGAAAACGCGGGGCTTCCCGCTGCCCGTGTTCGACGTAGCGGTGTTCGATTTCCGAGGCCAGCTCGGTCGCGAAGTTTTCCGCCTGCACAATGAGCGAGCGCAGGCTCACCACAAGAAAGTTGTAGCCGAACATGGCGGGAATGGCCACCAGAAGCCCCACGACGGTTGTGATGAGGGCACCGGAGACGCCCGGGGCCATGGCGGCCAGATTCGGCGCCCCGGCGCGCGCGATTCCCCCAAAGGCATCCATCACCCCCCACACCGTTCCGAGCAGCCCGAGAAACGGAGCCCCGCTCACCGCCGTCGACAAGATGATCATCCGGGACTCGAGCTTGAGTCCCGCCTCGCCGATCGCACGTTCCATGGCCGCTGTCACCGCCCGCATTTGCGCCGGCGTGATCTTGTCCGCCGACTCAAGGCGCGCACGGAATGTCTCGTCCACCTCGACCGAACCCAGCATTTGAAAACACAACTCCGAACACCCCGCCATGTAGATTTCATAGTGCGGCGACCCCTCGAAATGCACCCCCCCCTCGTAAATCCGCAGAGGCACCCGGTCCCGACGGAACAATTCCGCAAACCGCTCGGTCTGGCGGCGCGCAAAATTCATGGTGCGGATCTTGGTGACCATCACCGACCAACTGAAAATCGAAGCAAGAAACAGGGTGCCCAAAATCACCTTCCCCTCGACAGTCGACTCGCCAAAGGCGTAAACAAGCCCGTCGGCCAGAAGCGGCGCCGGCCAGATCACTGGAAATCCTCCCATACGGCGTGCCCGCGTTTGCTCATGCCCGGAAGCCTAGCAGCAACCGGCCCGTTGCCAAGCCAAGTTGGATCAGCCCTCCTTGTCCGGAGGTTCGGCCTCAAACCCGTGCAGGTGCCGGGCCTGCCCCGGATCCCGCAGCACCCGCCAAATGCACCACGCAAAAAGACCGGTGACCGAGCCGACCGATACAACCATCACAATCCAGCCTCCAAGGGTCATGGAGCCCTCCTCCCGCCGGATGATGGTCCCCGGCGATATGCCGGCGTCCCGGCCACAAGCAGCCAGACAAACCCCCCGAAGGCTGCCACAATGCCCAATGCCATCCATGCAACCCCGTCCGGCTCGATGAACAGGTCGCGGATGTAGCCGCTGAATTCCGGAGGCCCGCCAGTGAAATTCACTCCAAACACATTGATGAGCAACCAGAGCACGAATACCAGCACCAGAAATGTCGGGCTCACGTAGCGCATCACCGGCCCGAACACGGCGGGAATCGGAAAGGACGCTCCGCGCAAAGCCTCCCGCATTCCGCGCCCGATGCCAAAGACCCAGGCAAATACAACGATTTGCACCGTCGCCAGGATGAAAATCAGGAATGTGCCCACCCAAAAATCCAGCGTGTCGAGGGCCTTGAGGTTGTGGCTGAAGTAAACAACGAAGGCGGTGCCCAGACCGGTAATCAGGCCGAGAATGGCGACCGACTGCCTGCGCCCGATCCCGAGGGCCTCTTCCAGAAAGGCGATGCCCGGTTGGAGCATGGACAGGGAGCTGGTGATTGCGGCAAGGAACAGAAGGAAAAAGAACGCGCCGCCGAAGGCCCACCCGAGGGGCATTTTGGCAAAGACCATGGGGAGGACATTGAAGCCAAGGGCGAAGGTGCTCATGCCCGCGACTCCGGCGACACCCAGAAAGGCCACGGCCGCGGGCAGGGTGATCAGGCCGCCGAGTCCCACTTCGCAGAATTCATTGGCGCTGGTGGCCGACAGGCCGCTGAGCACCACATCGTCGCGCCCGGAAAGGTAACTCGCGTAGGTGAGCACAACCCCGAACCCGACACTCAGCGAAAAAAAGATCTGCCCCGCCGCCGCCAACCACAACTGGGGCTTCAGAAGCTGCTCCCCCAGCCCGACGGTCCGAACCCGCCGCTCCCCGTTGGAAGCAGCCGCATCGCGCCGTGCCTCCCCCTCAGCCCTCTCCCCGATCACCTCGCGCACCGGGTTCCACCCGCCGCCGGCCTTTTCCTCAACCAGCGTCTTCGAGGGGTTCCACATGAACCCGAGACCGTTGATGACGCTGTTGTCCGGCAGGGAGGGATCGGGCGTCCCGAGCGTGAGCACCCGCACAAGGATCACCAGCGCCAGCACAGCCAGCGCCGGCATCGCATACGTGCAGAACCACTCGATGCCCCGCGCCACCCCGCGGTAAATCAGAAAAAAATTCAGCAGGAAAACCACCCCAAGATACACCCCCACACGATCAATCCCCAGCCCCAACGCCGCCCCGTTCTCCTCCACCCCGATAAAACTCCCGAAAAATCCCGCCGCCTCCCCACCCGCCGAAAACCGCATGTTCCCCGACAAGAAATTCACCGCATACCCGAGACACCACGCCTCGATCACCACATAATACATGTAGATCACCACCGGAATCACCACCCCGATCACCCCAAGATACT
>CAZGNH010000252.1:0-1958 GCA_964527025.1 uncultured Chthoniobacterales bacterium
GGGCGGCGGTTCACACACGCGCGGCCAACCGCCGGGTGCACACCAAACGCCCTGCCCCAAACCCTAGCCCATTCCCCGCTCCCCGCGAGCAGAAATCCCTCCGGATGCTGCCCGGGCGCAGAGTTATCCCGGGAGAGGCGGCAACCAGAAGAAGGGCCTGGTTCGCCGGAGCATTTCAGTGTTCGCAGGCCGGGGAAATGAAGCCGGCCTGATCCGCGACCGTGAAGGATGGCTTGCCGATTGCCGCCTTGATGCCGTGGATCAACTGTGATCGTATCGGACCGTGCAGAGCGCGCACCACACGGACGGACTCTTCCGCTGGGCGGGGCACACGCATGTCTTCCGCAGCGGTTCCGCCGCACGGAGCATCCCGGAGTGGTCGCGGGAGCTTCGCCGGAGGCTGAATTTTTTTGGTTTCGGCCACCCATGGGATGCGGACGACCTCGGCCTCGTACGCGCTGTCGAAGGCGACCCCGGCGCCCTTGCCGCGTATTTCAAAAGAAACCCGCCGCTTGAGGAGACCCTGCGGCCCGGGCGGTTTGCGCGATGGCGCAGGGAGTGCGGAACGGAAGATTTTCTTTGCGCTATCGAGCTCGAGACCCCGAAGGTCCGTTACGGGCACCTCTGGTGGCTTGACTGGCAGCCGCTTCACGCGCCATGGCACGACTACGACCAGTCGTGGGGACACTGGGAAGGCGCAGGCCGCAAAGGCAACCCGCCGCCTTTCGACCGCCGGATGCCCGCCGAAGTCGTCCGTGAACAGTGCGCCGTCGGTGCCGTGCCGGTCTATGCCCACCCCACCTCGTGGTGGACCGGACCGCACGGGCAATTCGTCACCAACATCGCCGCAACCCTCGTGCCCGACCTGCTCAGCGGACAATTCCGGGGGGCACTGGCCGTGATGGGCTACGACGCACGGCATGACTCTTACCGCGCCTTGTGGTTCGACCTTTTGAACCGCGGGTGGTTCCTTCCCGGCGTGGCGGAAACCGACGCCTGCCTCGATGCCACCGACCCGTTCCGCGACGGACTCCTCCACAATGTCTGCCCGATGGAAAAACCGTGGACCCCCGGGAAACTCAAACAGGCGGTCATGGATGGTTCCGGCACCATGACCTCCGGGCCCTTGCTCGAACTCCGCTGCGGCACGACGCAACCCGGCGGACGGGTCGCAGAAACCCCCGCACGCGTGACCGCCACCACCCGTGGCCTCCGCCCCGCCACTCCCTATACCCTCGCCATCCTCGCCAACGGAAAACCCGTCGCCTCGCAATGCGCCACCACTGCACAGCCCGACGCCTCGTTCGAGCTCTCCGCCGTCATCGAATCCGCAGGGTGGGTCCTCGCAACCCTCGACGGCCCCGATCCCCGCCGCGAAGCCGCCATCACAAACCCCATCCTCATCGGCCCCGGCATCCAATGCCTCAATGCACTCCCCCACGCCCCAAAGCCCCCCGCGTATTGGAGCGATCCCGCCGCCATCCGGCTTCTCGATTACCTGATCCACGGAGAATTCCGCCGCGATTTCCCGGGGCTTGAACCCGGGCAGGTGCCACCGGAAGCCTTCCGCTTCGACGACTGGACGAAGGTGATCGGAAATTTGCTGGCATGAGGCGGTTTTGGAGGTATCATAGATATCTATGAAAGTGCCCCTCCTCCCTGTCGTCTTGTTTGTTGGTTGTTTGTCCGTGGGGGCGCAGGCGGCGGGCGGTGTGGAGGCATGGGAATTGCCGGATCCGCGTGCGGGGACGGCCGTCAGCTTTGAGGAGATGGCGGAGGTGGTGGATTTGCGTCCGACGGTGCGCGAGTCGCTGGGGGTGCGGTCGGCGCGTGCTTTGGGTGACCGTTCGGTGCGGGTTGAGTTGGGGTTGAGTGTGACCGAGGCGGCGGCCGATCCGAATGCATGGCGGGTGATCAGTTTTGACGATCCGAACTATGCGTATGAGAAGTTTGTGCGG